>NZ_JBQHRN010000015.1:0-55535 GCF_052066735.1 Clostridium sp. HCP1S3_C6 | reverse complement strand
TACAAATGGCTTTATTGAACGTTCTGCTGCATTATTATCAATTTCTAAAGAACCATCTTCTAATATATTCTTCATTGTTGGAACTGTTTTTTGAGCATATTCTAATGCTTTCCCGAGAGGACTTCTTGGAAGTGCATCTTTGATTTCTATATTTATATACTTTTCAAAATTTTCTAAAATCGGTGATAACTTCTTAAGCCTTATTTCATAACGTTTTTGATAATAATCATCATCGTTACCATATTGTTCTCTTATGTCTTTTTCTAATTTATAAATTTGCTCACAATAATTAAACCCTATAATTGCTCTTGAGTTTTTTAGGGCTTCATCACTTAAATTTTCTACAATTTCATGGAATTTTCTACGTATATGTGCTAAACAATATACTCGCTTAACATTTTCAACTTTATTGTATCCTTGATACCCATCGGTTTGCAAGAATCCACTAAAGCCTTTCAAAAATTCCTTAGGACAAGAACTAGATCTTGTTTTTTGATAATCATAAAGGATTATCGGATTTCGGCTTGAACCTGTTTTATATAGCCACATATATTTTTTCGCTTTAGATTCATTGCCATTATGTTCAATAACTTTTACCGTTGTTTCATCAGCTTGAACATAATTAGACTTAAGTAATTCATCTTTCATTAGATTATATACATCCGTAAGTTCTGCAGCTACTCCAATAACCCAATTAGATAAGGTTTGTCTAGATAAAGTAGCTCCTAACATATTAAAGTAATTTTCTTGCCTATATAATGGAACTGAATAAAGAAATTTTAATGAAATAACATGACTTAACAGATTATTAGAAGCCATCCCCTTATTTATTAGGTTTTTAGGAGCTTTTGTAGTAATAATATTAGAATTTATGTTGTCTGCTTCGCATTTACGGCAAGCGTAGCTGTATGTTATATGTTCTTCAACATATAATTTCGCCGGAACAAATTTTAATACTTGTTTAGTAGAATTAACTCCTATTATTTCTAATGGAGAGCCACATTCTTTACATATAGCTTCTTCTTCAGAAAGTTTGTGTTCTATAATAACCTTTTCTAAACCTTCTAAATTATCTTTCTTTCCTGTATTATTAGAAGGTTTCTTTCTTGTATAGCACACTTCTTCAATAACAGGTTCATTTATATTTGAATTACTCTCTTTTTCAGCTTCATTAAATAAAGATAATTGATTTGGATCAATTTTTTCACTTGTAGAAGAGAATATCTTTTTATTTCTATTTGCTAATTGAGCTTTTAAGAATGCAACTTCATTTTGCAAATTATTGATTTTTTCATCTTTTTCATCAAGCTTTTTTTCCATTTCAGACATTAAAGATTTTATTTTTTCATCTAATTGATTTTCATAAATTTCTTCGTTCATTTGTTACCTCAAAACTGCTAATTAATAACTTTATTATACCACAAAAACCCTTTGTTTTCAAAGGGTTTCGGACATTTTGCAATGTATTATTAATAGTAATTTTTTTGAGTAACAGGCTTGAATTTTGACGTATTTCTAATTTCATAACCTTTTAATAACCATTTTAGTTCATCCTTATTTACCTTAAGTGCTTCTTCTGGATTTTGAGGCCATTTAAAGTGACTATGTTCTAATCTATAATAGTAAAGCCAGAACCCTTCATCAAAGTGCAATATCTTTAACTTATTCATTTGTTTATTGCAAAACACAAACAAAACATTATCAAAGGGATCTAGCTTCATTTCATTTTGTACTATCATAACTAATCCATCAATACTTTTCCTTAAATCCGTAATGCCGCAGGCTAGATAAACAGTCTTAACCTTATTAATATTAAACATTTAACATCAAATCCTTAATTATAGAATTAATAAGAGCTGTTTCACTCGTGGGTATAGATATTTTAGCAACTCCAATAGTTATCTTTATTTCTGATGATAACTTAGAAGATATATTTTCCTTGATAATTTCTCCATGATTATTTAATTGAATGGCTTGAAATATTGGTTCTTTATGTTCAATATTCTTAATTCTTCTTTTATGATAAAAAAATTGACCTTTATTAAGATTATTTTTAGTACAGTATTCCTTTATAGATATGTTCTTATTCTCTTTATAATAAAGATCAACAGCTTCTTCCCATTCTTTATTGTTTAATTTCTTATACATAAAAATCCTCCTGTAAAATCATTATTCACTTAATTTTACAAGGAGAATCATAATTTATGTAGACGTGAAATCTTTGACGGTTACGCTGTTTATTAGGTTTTTGAGAATAATAAGCTTTTTTAAGTGCAGTTATAACAAGGCTGTTGGTCATATCAGTTCCATAGGCATAGCCATTTCCTTCTTTAATTTCATAATTTCACTTACAGTAATAACTTCATCTTCGTTGATTCTAATTTCTCTGCCTTTCTTAATCCAGCCATTGATAGTAGAACCTGCAATTTCATATTCTCTGCTTATTTCAGAAACTGTCATTCCTGATTTATATAATTCTAGTATTTAATAGAGAAATTGTTGGCTATTCTGCTGGCCCTAATAAGGATGCTAAGCTAGTATATGAAGCATTTATGAATTCTACAATTAATTTAAAGAAGGTAAAGATTTTTCATACAGATAGGGGAAATGAATTTAAAAATAAAATTATTGATGAACTTCTTGATACTTTTGAAATAGAAAGATCTTTAAGCCAAAAAGGATGTCCTTATGACAACGCTGTAGCGGAAGCAGGATATAAAATAATAAAGACTGAATTTGCATTTGATAGGATTTTTGAAAGCTTGGAACAATTAAAATTAGAATTAAGAAGTTATGTTCTATGGTATAACAACAAACGCATACATAGTGCTTTAGGTTATATGACACCAGTAGAATATAGAATTTCTAATATGACCGAATAATAACTGTATAAAAAAGTGTTGACAATCCATAATTAAGTATTAATAATTAAGAATTCAGGATATTTTTATATTGCATTGGTAGACAAGCTACAATTTCAAGGCATACAATAAAATCTATATAAGATTTAATTAAGTTAATGTTTTGGAACCAAACACAATAATTATTAATTATCTCTTTGGAGATTGGCTTTAAGCAAAGCGAAAAAGCCACTTAATTATTAATTCTTAATTTTACAGCTATAATTTCAAGGACTACACTTAATTAACATGCATAAAATATAAAGAAAAGAAAAATGCTATCGATAAATTAATATATGCTTAGGTAGGTGATTGTCTTGTATTCAAAGGAATTTTATTCAGAAGAAATATATAAAGATGTTATGAAACTATGGAAAAATTTCAAACATGATATTAAACATTCAAATAGATTTTTTGTAGGAGAAGAAATTGTTAAACTTCTTGATGAAATAAATATGTCAAATAAAAATTTTAAAAGTGATTATAATATAATGTCTGGATACACAATAGAAAATACATTGTTTTATAGAGCAAGAATAGGAAACTTTATTCATTCTAGTAATAAGGAAATGCTGTCACCGCCTATGAATAAAGCTACATCAGGTCGTTGTAATCCTATGGGCATATCATATCTTTATTTAACAAATAATGTTGAAACAGCTATAAATGAAGTAAAGCCTACCAAAGGAGATATAATAACTATTGCTGAAGTAAATGTAAAAAAAGATAGAATATTTTCTTTTAATATTTTAAAGTATTTTAATGAAAAAAAATCTGATGAGTATTTAAAATCAAAGAAGCTTGAAGTACTTATTGATATTATTAATGATGATTTATCATCAATAATAAAATCCAATAAAGATATTGATTATCTTCCATTTCAATTTTTAGCAGAATATATAAAGAAAAGAGGGTATAATGGATTTTCTTATAAAAGTGTAATGTGTGATAATGGCGAAAATTTTGTTTTCTTTAATAATGATGGAGTTGAAATTATTAAAAAGAGCATATACAAAATAAATAAGGTTAAATATGCTTATGAAAAAATCTCTACTTAAAATTGTCTTGCATGAATTTATATTTAGGTTATATAATAATTGTATTATGTAAGACTATTGTCTCAAAAAAGAGAGGTATATAATGAAAACATTGTTTTTTACAATTAATGACCATGTTAATATGGACAAGAATTATAATTTTTCTGCATTAATTGAAGATGAAAATAAAGTGGTCCTTAATTCTATGGTAAAAACATTAGAAACAGACAAAGGTGATATTTTAGAAATATTATCTAAAGATTATGAAAGCATAATTACGTTTAATAATAAAATGAAAAAAGAACTTCTTGAAACATTTTATGATAATAAGGAATTATTGAAAGTTATTGAGGAAATCAATTGTATAGAAAATTTATTAATAGATTCTTGTGAAAATTTGCATCATGTAAATAATATTAGCTTAGGACAATTAGTCCTTGGTTATGATATTCTAAAGCCAGATATAGAAGATGAACTTGAAGATGTATACAATCTTATGAATGTATATAATGCTTTTAAAATAAATGAAATTTTTAATTTAGAAGTTTTAAGTGTAAATAATAAACATAATAATTTTAAAAAAAATAGTATAAACTTATTAAGAGAAGCTAAAACATCAATATATGTTGACTTTGAATTTGATATTGAAAATAGACAAAAGGCAGAGTTTATTTCAATAGGTGCTGTTGTAACTTTAGATGGTGTAAAAATTAAAGATTCTTTTTATAGTCTCATTAATACTGTAAATAAAAAAAATTTATCAAAAACATGTATGGAAATAACTCATTTAACTCAGGATGAAGTTGATAATGCTGATAATTTAAAGGATGTTATGAACAAATTTGCATTATGGATAAATAAATATTTAAGAAATGGCATAATATATAATTGGGGCAATTTTGATAAAGTAGCTTTAAGTAAAATTTTAAAAGGCAATGGTTTAGGTTTTATATATAATAAAATTTTTAAGAACATGTATGATATACAAGTTGAAATTTCAGAAAATCTTACTTTAAATAATGAAGTTATATCAAAATGTATAGGTCTTGAAAAAATGAAAGAAATGTATAATATTTCAGGAAAGGTAAAACATAATGCATTAGATGATGCTATAGATTTAATGAAAGTTGTTCATGCGTATAAAAATTATGATTATGATCCACTTATTTTACGTAAAATGTATAAAGAAGCTATGAGAAAAACTTTTTTATGGAATTATAATTTTACCAATAAGGATTATAGTATTACATATAGTATTGTGTGTTTTATTAAGTCATTAAAGGCTGATATTCCCATTGATGAACTTAAAAAAACTTACAAGAAAATTAAATTTAACTTAGTAAAAGACATTCCAATGGAATTTGTAATATGTTTTTTAAGTAATGATGACATAAAAAAATATGTTCTAAAGGTAGATTATGATAGGAGGGATTTAATTAAATCCTTTGTAAAAATTGATTTGCCAGAAATTATAGAACAAAAAATAATAATATAAATATAAGTGGTTTCTTATGAGACCACTTATATTTTAATAAGCTTATGGAAAGAGAGGTAAAATTGTGCTATTAATAAAAGATTTCAACATAAATAGAGAATCAATATTTAATATGGGAATTGAGAGAGAAACATTAAGGGTAAATGAAAAAGGTGTTATTTCAAAAAAAGATCATAAATTATCCTTTGGAAATAAAATAACCAATCCATATATTACAACTGATTTTGCTGAAAGTCAGCTTGAATTTGTAACACCACCACTAAAATCATCTAAGGATATATATGAATTTATGAATGTCCTTTATGATATATGTGCAAATGAATATAAAGATGAATATCTATTTCCTTTATCAATGCCTTGCGTATTTGATTCTAATGTTAAAATTGCTCAATATGATAGTAGTAAAGTTGGATTAAAAAACAAAAACTATAGAGAAGGATTGCTTAAAAAATATGGATTATTTAAGCAGCTTATATGTGGTATACATTATAATTTTTCTTTTCAAGATGATTTTTTGAATAAATTATATTTAAATTTTAACAGTGAAATGTCTTTTAAAGAATTTAAAAATAAATTATATCTTGATTTAGCAAAAAAATATAGCTATTATAGGTGGTTTATAGTATATGTTATGGGAGCTACTCCAATTTTCAATTTAGATAGCCAAAAAACAAAAGAATATACAAATGGAATTTCTTTTAGAAATAGTTCCTTTGGATATAATAATAAGCATAAAGTATTTTTAAATTATAATTCAATAACAGAATATGCAAAATCAATAAATGAAAATATACAAAGTGGAATAATTTCAGAATATAAAGAATTATACTCATCTGTTAGAATTAAATCTAAAGAGAATGATGGAAATCTTGAAAGCTTAATTAATGATGGAATAGAATATTTAGAATTTAGAAATATTGATATTAACCCTTACTGTAAAACAGGAATAGAGAAAGATCAAATAGACTTTTTAAATATATTTATGTTATTTTTATTATTTAGTGAAGATATTAACCATAATAATTTTCAAGAAGAAGCTTTTTATAATTCTGATATAATATCAGAAAGTGGTCTTGATAATATTTTGTTAAAGTATAAAGGAAAAGATATTACAAGAGAAGAATTTTCAATGATTATATTAAATAAGATGAAAGATATTAATAATTATTTATCATTAGAAAAAGATGATCTTTTAAACAAATATATAAATATAATAAAAGATTCAAAACTAACAACAGCTTATAAAATTAAAAGAGATATAGAAAAGCAAGGATATATACCATTTGCTATGGAAATAGCTAAAAAAAATAAAGAGGATGCCTTTAATAATAGATATAAATTGTACGGATATGAGGATATGGAATTATCAACTCAAATATTAATAAAAGAATCTATAAAAAGAGGTTTAAAAGTAGATATTTTAGATAAAAGTGATAATTTTATATGTATAAGTAATGGAAATAATGTACAATATATAAAACAGGCTACAAAAACCTCTAAGGATAATTATGCAACAGTTCTTGCTATGGAAAATAAAATAGTAACAAAAAAAATATTAAGAAAGAATAATATTAAGGTACCAAAGGGATTTGAATTCTTTTCATTAGATGAAGCAGAAAAATCTATTAATATGTTAGTTGAGCATAATATAGTTATAAAGCCTAAGTCAACCAACTTTGGTAAAGGTATTACTATTTTAAATAGTGAGTCTACCAAAAATGAAATTATATTAGCTTTAAAAAATGCCTTTTCATATGATAATACAGTTTTGGCAGAAGAATTTATTAAGGGTAATGAATATAGATTTCTTGTAATTGGAGATAAGGTATCAGGAATTCTTAGAAGAGTCCCTGCTAATATAAAAGGAGATGGAATAAATACTATTTCTCAGTTAATTAAAATAAAAAATAAAAATCCATTAAGGCAGCATGGTTATACTTCTCCATTAGAAAAAATAGAAATAGATAGTACAGTTGAATTTTATTTAAGTCAGAGAAATTTAAATTTAGATTATATTCCTAAAAAAGATGAAATAGTATATCTTCGTGAAAATTCTAATATAAGTACTGGTGGAGATAGTGTAGATTACACAGATTTAATTGATGATAAATTTAAGAAAATAGCAATAAAAGCTGCAAAGGCTATTGGAGCTAATATTTGTGGTGTAGATATGATTATAGACGATTATACTAATATAAATTCAGAGTATGGAATAATCGAACTTAATTTTAATCCAGCTATTCATATTCATTGTTTTCCATACAAAGGAACAGAAAGAAATATTGCAAAGGATATATTAAAATTATTAGATTTAATTTAAGGCGTGCAAATTGCACGCCTTTAACTATTAATAGCAGATAAAACTGATGAATAATCAATATACCATTTCCCATCATTATCTTTAACAAACATAATTGGAACTGTTTCTTTAGATTTTTCTCCAGATTTATTTGTTATGTCAAAAGTTGTGTTGTAAATAATATAATCAGAAGTTTGAAGTACAAGATGACTTCCAGAAGTATATATTTTTTTTAAGTTACAGTTTTCTATATTTTTAGTTAAAGACTCACTAGTATCCGTTATATATTCACTATTTCTTACATTATCACAATTTATATTTGTAAGACTGACTATTTTTTTTGCATTATAACTATTTACACCATCAACAAATTCATTAAGTATTTCTGTTGGATTACAGTTTATGGAGGAAGAATTACATGTAACAAAATATGATATTACAAACAATAAAGTAAGTATCATTATTGATAAAATAAATAAAATTATTTTTCTTATTCTTTTTAAAAGAATATAATCATTAGTTTCTCTTATAAAAACCATTTTACCACCCCATTTACAAATATTACCAGTAAATATTAACACAATTTCAATAAAATGTAAATAAATAGCAAAAATTTATTGCTAAAAATTTTATTACTAAAATAATAAAGTAGCAGATAATATTTCATAAAGATATTAATTTAAAAATTTAAGCTATGAGGAAGTTAGTAGAGTAATTTAGGTATATAAATAATTAAATTAATGTTAACAATATTTTGTTTAATTGCAAAATTTATATTATTGCTAGTATAATGTTATTGTATAAGTATAAAAATTAATAGTATTATATAAATAAAAACATATTAAAAATAGAGGTGGCTTATGTCTAATATATTATGTGGCTTAGATATTCTAGAAGATTCGGAAATAGCTAATCAAATAGCCATAATTGAGGTAATTAATAATATAAAAGAAAATACTGGTATTAAAGAGGCTGGAAAGAAAATATTAAAATTTGCTAGCTATTTTACTAGTATATTTAAGGATAATGAATTTGAAACAGAGGATTATAATTTATTTATTAATGAAAAATTGTCAAAATTAAATACATTAAGTAGAGATCAATTAGTAAGTGAATTTAAAAAATCTTTATGTAGTATTTTGGACATAAATGAAGATATATCTGAAGATAAGTTATGTATAAACCTTATTAATAACGTTTGTGATTTCTTAGGTATTAATTTAGATGAAATGCCTTTGAATAAATCTAAAAACATTTGCGAAAAATATTATAATTTTATTAATGTCAGATACCATGATAGTATTTATAAATTAGAAGATAAATTTTCAAAATATACTAAAATTGATAAAAAAATAATTGCAACAGTAAATAGAGGATTTTCAATAGAAAAAAACTTATTAGTTACAAAAGATTATATTTATAATAATGGTATAAAAACAGTTGTGTCAGAAATTCTAGCTTTTATTACTTTTTTATTGTCTGTATTTTCTCTTGACAGAATATATCCCAAAATAAATGAATTTAAAGTGTCTTATGACAAAACATTTGAAGAAAGTTTTAATGATCTTTTACTTAAAATAAAAAATAGTAATGTTTATACAATGGCAAATAATCAAAATATTGTGTCTTTAAAGCATGACCTTAGAGGTCTTTCTTTAAAAATTAAACGTGATGAAAAAAGAAAAAATGATTGCATGGAAAATTTAAGCAAGTTAAAATTGAGTAAAGAGAATTTATCTAAAGATATAAAAAAAATACAAAATGAATTGGAAAAAAAGGAAAAAAACACAGATACATTTAATGAATTAGATGAAAATGCTCAAATGGAAGCAAAAGCTGAAGTGTTTAAATTGCAAAAGCGTATAGATATGTTAAAAAATAAATTAAAAAATATAAACAATGAAGGATTATATGCTGCAAAATCTTTAGATAATATTTTATCAGAATTAAATTCTACTAATGATAAAATAAAAAGTATCAATACTTTACTTAATGAAGTGGAAGAGAAAAATAAAACATTTATTAAAACCATAGAAACTGATAAAATAAAATTTCAAGAAATATCAAAGAAAAGAGTGGATATAATAAAGGATAGATGGACTAAAACATTTAACAGTTTCACAATTAAAGAAGAAATATACAATAGTATAAAAGATTTTAATAGTAGTGAATTATTTAAAATTGAAATGGCGCTTCTTGAAATGAGTAAAATGGATGATGTATCTGCAATTTCAGCAGGCAAAATTGATAAATTTTATGATTATGTTATTTTAAATACATCAAAGAGGGAGCCTATTAAAATTTATTTTGAAATATCCCCTTTTGGTTCATTAACCAAAATAGAAAAAATTGAAAAAGATATGATAATTATTTAAGAAAAATATATGTTCTTTAAGCAAAAGTAATTACTAAAAACTACTGCTTAAAGGGCATATATTTTTTGTGTTTTCAAGTTTTACATAATTTGTAAAAAGTGTTGAAAAAAATTAAAAGTAGAGTTATAATTTAATTACCAAATGGTAAAAATTTACATAAAGGGTGGTATATTATGAGTTTTACTATTTTTCAATGTTATATTAAAGTGTGCAGAACTATAAATATAAGACCATCATGGAAGGGTCTAAATAACTTTAAAAAATATTATGATTATGAACTTAATAATAAAATAGTGGGGATGTAATATGAAATTTAGCAGAAAATTAATTTTTGCATTAATTATATTTTTATTAGTATCAATTACTATATGTTATAACTTAAACCCTTTTAGAGGTTCTCAAAATGTAGTAGTTAATTCTAAAGAAGCATCTGAAACTATTACTAAAAAACAGGCCCTTGAAGATATTAATTACGTTGAAAAAATTATTAAGGAAAGACATATAGCTTCATTAGAAGGTTTACCTAATGAATTTTTAGTTCAGGTAGAAGAAGAAAAATCAAATTTAAGTGATAATATTACTGTATTGGAGTTTTGGCAAGCCATAGGTAGAATATTATCAAAACTTAAAGATGCTCATACATCTATTAAGTTAGTATGTGATAATGAGAAAAGAGCAAGTTTTGATTTTAAAATGGAAGATAAGGATTTATATGTAATAGATAACTATGGTAATAAAAAACCTGTATTTAAGATAAACAATAAGGATGTTTTTACATTATATGAGGAATTTATATCAAAATTTTCTTTTGAAAATGAAGATTATGCAAGAAATGCTTTTGAGTCATATTTAAAGTCCTTTAATGGAATATGTTTTGTGTTAAATGAGCTTCTTGAAAAAGATTTTATTACTATAGAAACAGTTTCTTCTGAGGATAAAAGTAAAATAGTAAATGATAAGATAGAATATGATTTAGAATCTAATGAAGATTTTAAAAAAATTAATGAAGTTGAATATAGTATTGATTATGAAAAATCTGCTGCAGTAATAGCTATTAATACTTGCATAATGAATGAAGAATATAAATCATCCCTTAAAAATTTTTTCTCAGCATTAAAGGATAATAGTATAACTAATATTGCTGTTGATTTGCGAAATAATTCTGGAGGTAATTCAGCAGTTATTGAAGAATTTATAAAATATGTTGATATAGATAATTATAAGGCCTTTTCATCTGTAGCAAGATATGGACCTTATACTTTTAAAAATTCAAATGAAAAACATAATAAAAAGTATAATGATTTTTTATACAAAGGCAATATATATGTTTTATCTTCAAGTAAAACTTTTAGTTCAGGAATGATGTTTTCTGTAACACTTCAAGATAATAATATAGCAAAAGTAATAGGTGAGCCATCATCTAACAGTCCTTGTTCTTATGGAGATGTTATAAATTTTTGTTTGCCTAATTCTAAGCTTCTTTTAAAAACATCATATAAAAAATTCATAAGACCAGATACAGCTGTTGCAAATGAAAGTATCCAAAGGGTAGATTACAATGTGAAATCTAATGAAGCTTTAGATATGTTTTATGAAATTATTTCTAAAAAGGATTCTTAAATGTAATATTTAAGATCTTTTTTTAGTAAGATAAAAAAGAATAATTAATAGGGTAATTAAAATGATTATAATTATATATATAATTATATGTTTTACTAATTTTTATATATTTGTATCTTTGATAGATAAATTTTTAAAAGTTAATAAAAAAATAGTTAAAATAAAAAATAAAATTAATTTATGTTATTTAAATGAAATTTCAAATAAAAAAATAATTAGACTAACAATTATATTTTTAAGTCATTTTACTTTTTTTGCATTAGCTTTTAATGTGATTTTTATTCAAATAAATATAAGGTATACTTTTGTGAAAATTATAATAACACTTTTTGTATATTTTTTGTTTTATTATATATATGGATATGGATTGTTAAATTCAAAAAGCAAAAAAGAATATGCAGTATTAATGCTTTTAATAAATTCATATTCTTTATTAGTATTTACATCAGTTCAATTTGTAAATATACTAAGAAATAGTAATGCTATTTCAAAAGCCTTGATTTTTATTGGGTATATAATAATGTATTGTATTTTTATGAAGGAAATTCTTAGCTATGCTTTTAATAGCATTATTTATAGAAAAGGCTGTTGTTTATATATTTATTATTTAACAGGAATTATTTATATATTATTTTTAGGTTCATGTATGGTAGAAATATTTTATAAAAATTCTTATATAGGAGTAATATCTTATTTTGATTTGCTTTATTACACAATTGTGACTTTTACAACTGTAGGCTTTGGAGATATTGTACCATCTTTTTATCAAGGAAAAATAATGTCCATAGTAATTTCAATTACAAGCATAATTACTATTTCTTTTAGCTTTAATAGAATTTTTGTAAAAAAAGGCAACTAAATTATAGCTGCCTTTTCGCAAAGGATATTAAATCCTTTTTATTATTTTGAAGCTTTTCTTCTATAACATTTTGAAGTAACAAATTAAGCATTATGCCAATATCTTTGCCTTTAAGTCCTAAATCTTTAATATCATTACCTGTTAATTTTAAATCTTTTATGGACAAGCACAAATTTTCATTTAAAATATCCATAAAAATATCTTGACAAAGGTCTATAATTTTAAGAGATTCTTCTTTTTTAAAATCAGATTTTGCAAGAGTATCAGCTTTTTTTACTTTTAAAAGATCTAAAAACAAATTAGTATCCCCATTTAATTTTAACAAGATTTTTTTAATAGATTTAGTAGTAGGATTTAACTGAATATCATGAAGCCTAATAAGAAGGAGAATATCTTCTATATCTTTTTTGGATAAATTTTTACTTGTAGAAATTTTAAGCCTTTTGAAAATTTCTTTTGTTATGGTATAAGATACATCAGCATGACCATAAAAGTGTCCAATATTCTTTTCATCTTCAAAAAAGCATTGAGGTTTCCCAATATCATGAAATAACATAACAAGTTTTATTTTTAAATTAGGAGAATTTTTAACTGATTCAACTATGTGAGTAAAAACATCATATTTATGATAAGGATTATGCTGATTAAAATCAAAAGTTTTTTTAAGTTCTGGAATAAAGAATGCAAATACAGATTTATATTCTTGCAAAATCTCACAAGCATTATTTCCACCCATTAATTTTACAAATTCACAAGTTATACGTTCAATGGATATATTTTTTAATAAATTTATATTGTCTAAAATAGCTTTTTTAGTATTTCTTTCAATAGAAAAGCCTAAAGTAGATGCAAAACGCAAACATCTCATTATTCTAAGACCATCTTCGTGAAATCTTTTTTCTGGTTCTCCAACAGTTTTTATTACTTTTTCTTTTATATCAGAAATTCCATGAAATGGATCAATTAACCCTTGAGCATCATTATAAAATATAGCATTTTGTGTAAAATCTCTTCTACTTAAATCATTTATTAAATTTCTTGTAAAAGTTACACTGTCAGGATGTCTTCCATCGCTATAATTTCCATCAATTCTATAAGTAGTTATTTCTATTGGTTCATTGTCAATTATTACAACAACAGTACCATGTTTGATTCCAATATCTAGTGTTTTATATTCTTTAAAAACATCAACTATTTCATTAGGCATAGCACTTGTTGTAATGTCAAAATCTTTTGCTTCTAATCCCATTATGTAATCTCTTACACAGCCTCCTACAAAACCTGCTTCAAAACCTTTATTTTGAAGCATTTTAATTGCAAGAAGGCCACTTTTATTATTTTTTATATTACTCATAAACTGCTTCACCTCAAAAGTTTAAGTTACTATCTTTATTATATAACAATGTTACCATAATAGCATTGTTATATGAAAACTTTATAAGAATAATATAAAAACTTTTAAAAAATCATCATAATAAATGGAATTAAATAGTAAAATAGTAATGCATAAAATATAATTTGAGGTGAATATATTATGGGGAATGATAGTAAGGAAGGGAGCAAAATAAAATTTGTAAAGATTGTCGGAGCTTGCATTATTGGTATTACTATAAGCTTTATTGCAATTTTACTATTTTTTATAATAGTAACCAACAAGTATTCTAATACTGCTTATAAAGGTATAAAAATAAGTGATATAGATGTAAGCTTTAAAAATAAAGAAGAAATTATGCAAATAATAAATGATACTATAATTTCAGAGGAAAATGATGATAAACTAGAAATATCTGTTGATAATAATAATTATATATATAATTATTCAGAATTAAATGGTAATTACAATATAGAAAAGGCTGCAGAGGAAGCTGTTAATTATGGAAAGAATTTTGGTATTTTTAAGAAGTTTTTATCTATTAAGAAAAGTAACAATGTATTAATTAATGTATCATATAATTGTCCTGAAGAAAGCATAGAAAAAATAATTAGTAATATTAAAAATGAAAATGATATTCCTCCATGTAATGCATCTATAACTATAAAAGACAATAATTTTGAAATTAAGGAAGGGGTAAATGGAAGATCAACAGATGAAAATGATTTGAAAGAAAAAATTGTAAGCAATTTATGTTATAATGTAAATGAAAAAATTAATGTTAAATTTAATGAAGTATCTCCTGAAATTACTTCAAAGGAATTAAGAAAAATTACTGGAATAATGGGAAGTTTTGAAACAGATTATTCTAGTTCAAGCTATGCAAGAAGTAGTAATATTAAACTTGTAACAAATATAATAAATGGTACCTTGTTAATGCCTGGAGATGAATTTAGTTATGGAGAATATGCAAAAAAAGGTATAGGCAAATATGAATATGCTCCTGGTTATGTTGATGGACAAGTTGTTAATGTTGAAGGAGGAGGTATATGTCAACCATGTACTACTCTTTATAGAGCAGTAATGAAGTCAAATATAAAATCAGTGGAAAGACATCCTCATATGTATACTGTTTTTTATACAAGGCCAGGTCTTGATGCTACTTTAGGAGATTGGGGTACACTTGATTACAAATTTAAGAATATATACGATTTTCCTATTTATATTCAGGGAATTGCAAAAGATGGTATTGTAAGATTTAATATTTATGGTGATCCAGCAGCTCTTAAGGGTTATACTTATGATATGGAAAGTAATGTTTATGGTCTTACAGCCGAATCTTATTTAGTTACATTTGATAGTGAAGGAAATGAAGTAAAAAGAGAGTTTATATCGGAAGATACTTATAGAAGTCATTAAAAGGAGGAACTTATGAAGATTTTAAAAAGAAAAGATGGTCATATACATTCGCCATTTTGCCCACATGGTACAGATGATTCTTTAGATATGTATGTAAATGAGGCAATAAAAAATAATATGGATGAAATGTCTTTTACAGATCATATGCCATATCCATGTGTATTTGCTGATAAAGATTTTTTAGATGAGTGCTGTATGAGCAAAGAAGTAACAAAAAAGTATATTGAAAGTGTGTTAAGAATAAAAGAAAAATATAAAGATAAAATAAAAATTAATTTAGGTTTTGAAGTAGATTATGTAGATGGATTAGAAGAAGAAACAAAAAAATTATTAGATGAATATGGCAATGTAATAGAGGATTCAATTTTATCTGTTCATTTTGTAAAATATAATAATAAATATTATGCTATTGATTATGAAAAAGATTTTACTGAATTATTAGAATCTCTTAAGTCATTAGATAAAGTATATGATTTATATTTTGAAACACTTTTAAGAGCTGTAAAAAGTGACCTTGGCGTATACAAACCTAAAAGAATAGGTCATCCAACTTTAGTTAGAATATTTAATCTATTATATCCACATGAATATAAAAATTATGCTTTAATAGAGGAAGTAGTAAAAGAAATAAAAAATAGGGGCTATGAAATAGATGTAAATACAGCAGGTCTTAGAAAGCCATACTGTAAAGAAATATACCCATCAGGAATATTTAAAGAAATGGTAGAAAAGTACAATGTAACATGCATATATGGTTCTGATTCTCATAAAGCTGAAGATGTTTGTAAGGATTTTAAGTTTTAGGGATAGAATAGTTAGGCTACACTTTAGCTGTGAAATTAAGAATTAATAATTAAGTGGCTTTTTCACTTCGTTTAAAGCCAGCACCAAAGGTGCAATTAAGAATTATTGTAGCTAGGCTCAAAGCATTAGCATAATTAAGTCCTATATAAGATTGAGGTAGGCTTTGAAATATGGAGCTTGTCCATCCATACAATATAAAATTAAGATTTTTGCAAGGTAAGGAGCAAAAATGTCCTGAATTCTTAATTCTTAATTATTAATCCTTAATCCTTAATTATTAATCAATCAAAGTTAAAAATGATAAAGAATAAAAAGCTTAATGAAGTAAATAATTGAGGCACCATTTCACATTTAAAGTTGTTAACAAACAGAAAACATTTACTAAAACATTTGATTAGTTTTAAATAACTTGGTATACTTTAATTGTAATGTATAAGTTTACAAACAATTAATATATAAGGTATTTGTTATAAATGTGGGGGGATAAATAATGTTAAACAATGTTAAAAAAAATAATTTAAAGGATCTTGAAGCTGATAATTTAGTTGAAGATGTAATTAAATATAAAATCAAAAAGTATGGTCAATGTGGATTAAAGCTTATTTTCACAACAATTACTGGTGAATTTTATAAGGATGAATCAATTCAAAAATTTGATGGTTCACTTCTTGATACATGCCAAAGTCTTTTAAGATCTCATGCTGGTCAAACAATAGCTGTAGATGGTATTTACAATAGCGAAAACGATTCATACAAAGCTAAACCATATTTAATTTTCAAAAATGGAATAGGGGCTGCTAATTTAGAATATATTGAATCACTTGACTTTAAAAATCCATTATTAGAACCAGATGTAAAGTTATGTATTATAAATAGTGTTATAAATTCTGCTAATTCACATATATTATTAGAACCATCTGTATTTCCATATTTAATAGATGCAGTTAAAAACATAAATTCTTTAAGTTATAAAGTTGATTTGAAAAATACATTAACACTATTGGAATATATAGCAAATAATGTTAAGTATTATGTGAAATCTAAAAAGGATTCTTATATGGGAACTACATCAAATGATTCTAAAATTGCACCAGAAAAAGCATTAGAACTTTTAAATGATGTTATTAATAAATTTGAAAGAATTGATAACAATGATTTAATAATGGCAGTTTATAGAATTGCAAAATGCATAAAATCATTAAATGAATCAGGTCCAGTTTTAGCATATGAAAGTATACAATAAAAGATAGTAATAAAGGGCTGTCACACTAAAAAATAGTGCGATGCCTTTTTTTATACCCAAAGTTCAGAAAGAACCTAACATACTGATACTACACCTCTTTTTAATTACATACCTAAATTAAAAGTTTTTTGTATTTCACAACCACTTTTAGCTTTAATTTTATTTTTTAATATCTTTAAATCCTCAAGAGATTCTACATCATAGCAATAACAACCATCTTCAGTATGAATTCTTATGCTATAAGAATATCTTGTTCCAGTTAATACAACCTTTTTTATATCCTTATAATTGATTAATACACATGCATTTCTATTAATACCAATCAATCCAAGCTTTGACACATTTAATGTCTTTGATTTAATAATTGGATTATCATAGGAGTCTTGTATAATTTTTTTATCATTTTCATTTAAAGATTCAATCATATTTATAAATTCTTTGTCTTCATTTCTATTAGAAAAATAGTATATACATATAATGGCTAATATTATTGCATTTACTAATATGTATATGATAAAATTTGAAGTATCTCCAAATAATGATTTCTTATTTTTAATTACAAAAACAAAATTTAATATAACTATAGCTATGCTAAATACAGATGTAATCATGTTTATTATATTTTTCCTAGTTTTCATTAATTTTTTTATTTCTTCCATTTAGCCGCTCCTCATATATACTACCACCATTTCCTTTTTATCTTTACTTTTTTAATTTTTCAATTTCTTTATTTATAATATCCTTATTTAAATCTGACAAAAATGATTCTTTTTTACTTAAAGCAGTATTTAAATATTTAAGTGCATCTTCTTTATAATTTTCACCATAAGAATAACCTTTCTTTAAAATAGTTAAAGCAAAAAAGTAATAAGGTTCTGGAAAATTAGGAAGGGTTTCTTTATTGAAAATATTCTTATATATTTCATAGGCTTTATCATAATTATTTAAATAATAGTAGCTTTCAGCTAAATTATCTGCAATTATATTAGAATGGTTATATTCATATGCTTTAGTATTATATTTTAAAGCCTCATCATAATCTTTATTTAATATTAATAAATATCCAAGAGTTTCATAAGTGGCTGTATTTTCAAACTCTTTATCTAATGATTTTAAATTTTTAATAGCCAAATCTAAATGACCAGTTCTCCAAAAATAAAGACTTTCTGTCTGTTTGTATGATATTTTATAATTATCATTTTCTAATTTATTGTAATTTATTTTATCTAAAAATATTTTTGCATATTTTAAATCACCACAATTTATGGCAGCATAAGCCCCTTGAAGTTTAACAGCATTTTCTAATTTTTTAGATTCTGCTAGTTTTTTATATATTTTTAATGCTTCTTCTAAATTTCCTTGACTATAAAATATATTTGCTTTTATAATATTTATTTTGTTAAATATCCCCATGTAATCATCTCCCGTATAATTTAATTATTATTTTAAGGCAAAACATTATAAATTTCAAACTTTGTTGTATAATATATTTAACATAAAATTGGGAGGTTATATTTTTGAGAATAATTCATACATCTGATTGGCATCTTGGAAAAAATCTAGAGGGAATTTCCAGAATAAATGAGCAAAAGCAATTTTTAAAGGACTTTTGCAGTATAGTTGAAGAAAATAATATTGATATAGTAATAATAGCAGGAGATATTTATGATAATAGTAATCCAAAGGCAATAGCCGAAAAAATGTTTTATGATACATTAAAGACTCTTTCAAATAATGGAAATAGAATTATTATATTAATATCAGGAAATCATGATAGTCCTGACAGACTTGTTGCAGCTTCAAATTTAGCTAAGGATTTAGGAATTATTATGGTTGGAACTCCTAAATCTATAGTAAAAGAAGGAAAATATGGTTGTGCTGAAGTTTTTGACAGCACTGAAGGTTTTTTTAGGCTTAAAATGAAAAATGAAGTTGTGTCAGTAATAGCACTTCCTTATCCTAGTGAAAAGAATTTAAATGAAGCGTTATATGGTGATATGGATGAGGATCAGGAAAATATTAAATCATATAATGATAGAATTAAACTATATTTTAATAAATTAGAATCAAAATATAGAGATGATACAATAAATATTGCTATATCACATTTATTTACTTTAGGAAGCATTGAAGGAGGTTCTGAAAGAGGTATAGAACTTGGAGGAAGTTATATTGTAAATGGAGAATGTCTTCCTAAAAAAGCTCAATATATTGCTTTAGGCCACATACATAAAGCTCAAATTGTTCAAGGAACTAATAAGAGAGCTAGATATTCAGGATCACCTCTTCAATATAATAAAAAAGAAATTAATTATGAAAAGGGATGTTATTTAATTGACATAAAACCCTTAGAAGAACCTAAAATAAGTACAATTAAATTTAAAACATATAAGCCTATAGAAATTTGGAAATGTAGAAGCATTAAAGAAGCTATAGATATGTGTGAGAAAAATAAAAATAAAGAATCTTATGTATATATAGAAATAGAAACAGATGTTTTTATTTCTGAAGAAGATATAAAAATAATGAAGAACCTTAAAGGTGATATAGTACAAATTACTCCTATATTAAAAATAGAAGAAGAATTTAGTGATAATATTGTTGGAGATGTAGCTGAAAAATCCTTTCAAGAACTTTTTTGTGATTTTTACAAAAAAACTACAGGAATGGAGGCAACTGAAGAACTTACAGAAACAATTTTAGATATAATTAAGGAGGAAGAGTAATGAAGCCCATAAGGTTAAAAATAAAAGGACTTAACAGCTTTATTGAAGAGCAGGTTGTTGATTTTAACAAATTAACTTCAAAAGGTATGTTTGGAATATTTGGGCCAACAGGAAGTGGTAAATCTACTATACTTGATGGTATTACATTAGCTTTATATGGTGAAATATCCCGTAAAAGCAGTGATTTTATTAATATAAATTGTAACAAGTGCAATATATCTTATGAGTTTCAAATATCAGGAAAAGAAACTCACATATATAAAGTTGTAAGGGAATATAAACGAGATAAAAAAACAAACAAAATATTATCTACAAAATGTAGACTTTCAGATATTACAAAGGATGAAATAGTTCTTTGCGACAAGGTAAGAGAGGTAAATGAAAAGTGTAGAGAAATTATTGGCCTTTCTATAAATGATTTTACAAGAACCGTTGTTTTACCTCAGGGAAAGTTTAGTGAATTTTTAAAGCTTGAAGGTAAAAGCAGAAGAGAAATGCTTGAGAGACTTTTTAATTTAGAAGAATATGGTGACAAATTATCTACAAAATTATATAAAAGAATATCTAATGTTAAAAATGAAAAAAATATATTAGAAGGTCAGATGAAGGGGTATGAGGAATATACAACTGAAAGGCTTAATATTTGTAGTGAAAACCTTAAAAATCTTACAAAGGAGTATGATTTTTTAAATAAGGAATATGAAAATTTAAAGATTAAGGAAAATGAAATAAATTTATTATGGAATAACATAAAAGAATTAAATAAATATGAAAATAGCTTAAATATATTACTTGAAAAGAAAGAAGAAATAGATGTAAAAAATGAAATATTAATAAAAGGTGAAGCTTCAAAAAAATTATATCCATATATTGAGGAAAAAAACATTAATATAAATAAAATAAATAATATTAATGATTCTTTAGGTGAATTAGAAGAAAAAATAAGTAAATCTAATGATCTTAAAGAAAAAATAAGTAAAAATTATCTTGAATATAAAGACAAAAATGAAAATGAACTGCCAAACCTTATATTAGAAAAGCAAAAAATAGATAATGCAGTTTTAGAATTAAATGAAATTCATAAATTATATTTGGAAAATGAAAAGTTAAATAAATATAAATTAGAACTAAATAATAAAAACAGTAAATTGAAAAATTCACTAAACTATATAACTAGTGAAATAAAAGTAAACTTAGAAAAAGATAAAAAAATTGATTTTTTAATAGAAGAATTAAAAATTGATAGTGTTGTAAAAGAAAAAATTCAAAGAGGTATTATTCTTAATAGCACATATATTACTTTAAAAAATCAATATAATAATTTAGTTAGTAAAAATAAGGAGCTTTTAAAAGGCAAAGAAGAAAATGAAAGTGTTCTTAAAAAATTAAAATTTAGTTATAATTCTTTAAAGGATACATATAACAATATTTTAAGTGAAATAAAATTATTAAATTCAGAAAAAATATTATCAGAAGATGAATTATTTAATTTACAAAAGGAAATAATAAAATGTGAAGAACAATTAAAAGAAAAAAACAAATTTAAGGAACAATTAAAAGAAGAAAATAATATTTTAAATAAAGAGAAAGAGGAATATGAAAAATATATAAAAAAATTAACTTTATTAAAACAAGAAGATATAGCTATTTCTAGTAAACTAGAAAATATGGAAGAAGAATATCATGCTTCATTTCTTCGTAAAAAACTTAAAAATAATGTGCCATGTCCAGTATGTGGTAGCTTACACCATGTAAATGACTATAAAAATATTTCTGTTAATGAAAATGAAATGCTTAATTTAAGAGAATCAAAAGAAAAGATTTCAAAGGATATTTTAGACTATGAAGTTAAATTAAAGGTATCTAAATCAAAACTTAAAGAAAAAGAACTTAATATTTCAAAATTACAAAGTCAATTAGAAAAATTAGATAATTCCTTAGATGAAAATCAAATAAATATAAAAAAAGAAAAATTAAATGATGAACTAAATAAATCAAACAAATGTAAAGAAAATAAAGATAAATTAGATAAAAAAGAAAAAACTATAAAAGAAGAATATATCCTTACTGAAAATAATATTAAAAATTTAGAAAAAACTCTTATAGATATTAAAAATAGAATTATTACTAATAATAACGAATCTAAAGAACTTGAAAATCAAATTAAAGAAAATATAATGCTTATTACAAATATTAAAACTGCTCTAAATATAGATGATTTTGAAGAAGAAAATAACAAAATAAAAGAAGCAGAAAATAAACGTAATAATTTAATTAAAGATTCAAAAGATACAAAGGAAATTATAGATAAACTTCGTGCAAATAAAGATAAGTTAACAAATGATATTAATGAATTAGAAAAAAGAATAGAAAATGGCACAGCAATTATAAGCGAAAAGGAAAAAAATATACAAAATAAAATTTCTAATTTAAATAGCAAATTTCCAGATAATAAATTAGATACTTATTGTGACATTGAAAGTTATATAAAAGAATTTAGTTCAAGACTTAATAGTGCTTTAAATAATATATCTACTCAAATTACTAACATAGTATCTACTTATAATAAATTAGATAAAGAAAAAGAAAGTATACTTCAAAAATTAGAAAATTTAAAAAATAGTTATATTTCTAATAAAAGTGCATTAAGTGAAATTGAAAAAAGAAATTTAAATCTTTCTAATAAAATAAGTGTATTATTGTTACAAGAGAATTTTACAAATGAAGAGGAAGTATGTAAATGTTTATTAAAAGAAGAGGAATTATTAAGCATAAAATCTGAAATAGAATTATTTAATAATAATATGCTAGAAATAAAAAGTACTATTAAAGGACTTAAAGAAAAACTTAATAATAAAAATATCACAGAAGAAGAATACAATGAATTTATTAGTAATTTGCAAAAGAAAAGAAATGAACTTACTCTCAAAAATGAGGAAAGAATAAAATGTAATGAAGAATTTAATCTTATTAATGAAAAAATAAAGGAATTAGGCTCTCTTTCAGAAAAAATGAATGAATACATTCATAAACTTTCTATTTTAAGTGAACTTGAAAAAATATTTAAGGGTAAAAGATTTATTGAATATATAGCTACATCAAGGTTGAAATATATATCAAAAGATGCATCAAGAAGACTTTACAATATTACAAATGGCAATTATGGTTTAGAAGTGGATGATAATGGTAAGTTTTTTATAAGAGATTATAAAAATGGCGGTGTTTCAAGAGATACATCTACACTTTCAGGAGGAGAAACATTCCTGGCTTCACTATCACTTGCATTATCTTTGTCAGCAGAAATTCAACTTAAGGGAACAGCTCCACTTGAACTTTTCTTCTTAGATGAAGGTTTTGGAACATTAGATGAAGATTTGTTAGAAGTTGTAATGTCTTCTCTTGAGAAAATACACAATGATAAATTAAAAATTGGAATAATAAGTCATGTTGAATCTATAAAAAATAGGGTGCCAGTTAAACTTAATGTACAAAAGGCTTCTGCTGGTGTATCTGGTAGCAAAATATTCATAGAATTTAGTTAACAATTTAATTCTTTTATTAATATAATATGTACATATTAAAAAGTATATTAAATGCACGGTAAAAGGTTGTTTTAGTAAACTTTTATATGTAATATATAATTATACAAGGGTAAGGCAAAGGAGGCAATGTTTATGAAGAAGAGATTTTGGTTGTATGTATTTTTGATTTTAACTGCATTCATAGGAATTATTCCTTTAAATAATAAATGTGCATATGCATCAGAAAATAATACTCATAATTATGAAATACAAGATAATCAAGAAAAAGTTTCTAATACATTTGATATTAAGAAAATAGTTCCTGAAATAATAGTAATAATCGTTGCTGGGGGAGTTTTACTATTTTGTATTACAAAAGAATCATAAAAATAAGTTTAATATACTTATAACTTGGTTTTGATAGCTTTCTTAAATTTGAGTTGGCTATCTTTTTACAAAAAAAAGCAATATCATTTGTTACTATTGATCAAGGCATATATAGTAGCAAATAATATTGCTTTTTGTTTTTATATTATTTTAACTTTTTATTCAACTACACCTGCTTCTTCTGAGGAAATAGGGATTAATGTATTATAAAATAATCCTTCTTTTAAGTTAGCATAAAAATAAAAATCATCACCAACTCTGCAGTTAATATTTCTATTTTTTAATATTCTAAACTTATGTCCATTATAATCTTTCCCAATAAAGTAGTTTGATTTTTCTTTTGTTATGATACATCTAAATGTCATAGTTAATTATACCCCCCACATTTTTAATTCACATACAATGTTATTATACAATATTATTTCCAATAAATATACATAAAAAACAAATTAAAAAAAAGTAATATTGTAAACTTATAAAGTGATTTATGATATAGTTTATGTTACAATAATTGTGTTAAAATAATAACAAGATATATAAAATATTAAAGGCAGAGGTATGAAATGACAAAAAATAATAAACTGAAAGAAATTATTAATAAACTTTATAAAGAAAGCAATGCTACAAGAGAAGAATTATCATACTTAATTGAAAATATTGATGAAGAAAATAAAAATTATATGTTTGAGAAATCAAAGGAAGTTAGAATAAGGCATTATGGTAAAAGTGTATACCTTAGGGGGTTAATTGAATTTACAAATTATTGTAAGATGAATTGCAAATATTGTGGTATAAGAGCAGATAATAAAAATGCAGATAGATATAGATTATCAAAAGAACAAATATTACAATGTGCAAGACTTGGATATAAACTCGGATATAAAACTTTTGTGCTTCAAGGGGGAGAAGATCCATTTTTCACTGACGAAAAATTAGTAGATATTGTATCATCTATAAAGGCTGAAATGCAAGATGTTGCTATTACCATGTCTGTTGGTGAAAGAAGTTATGATTCTTATAAAAAAATATTTGAAGCAGGTGCAGATAGATATTTATTAAGGCATGAAACTGCAACCAAAAGTGTTTATGAAAAGCTTCATCCAAAAGCAAGTTTTGAAAATAGAAGAAAATGTCTTGAAAATTTACGTGAAATAGGCTATCAAATTGGGGCAGGTTTCATGGTAGGCTTACCTAATGAAACAGTAGAAGATAAGGTAAATAATTTAATATATATAAAAAAATTAAATCCAGATATGTGTGGTATAGGACCATTTATACCTCAAAAAGATACTCCTCTTCATAAATTTAAAGGCGGAACTCTTGATGATACCTTGTTGCTTTTATCAATTATAAGATTAATGCTTCCTACAGTTCTTTTGCCAGCTACAACAGCTCTTGGAACAATTGATCCTACAGGAAGAGAAAAGGGGCTAAAGGTTGGTTGTAATGTTGTAATGCCTAATTTATCACCAACAAGTGTAAGAGATAAATATGCTTTATATGATGGAAAAATATGCACTGGTGATGAAGCAGCAGAATGCAGAGGATGTATTGAAAGAAGAATTAATTTTGCAGGATATGAAGTGGAAATAGGTAGAGGAGATAATATAATTTGGACATTAAATCATAGTAAAGATAATTTATCTTAAACTTATAATATGTTATAAAAATATTTTATTGGAGATGTTAATATGAATAATACGCCATTAGGAAATAGAAAACATATTGTTATATATGGGAAAACCAATTCTGGGAAATCATCCCTTATAAACAAATTAGTTGGACAAGATATATCTATTGTTTCAGAAAAGGAAGGTACAACAACGGATCCAGTTTCAAAAGCTATGGAACTTATTCCTGTTGGACCTGTAGTTTTTTATGATACTGCAGGACTTTATGATAATACAGAACTTGGTAGTGAGAGAACTAAAAAAACAATTGACCTTTTAAAAAGAACAGATATAGGTATTTATGTTTCAGATATAAATGATATAAACGAAGATGAAATAAAAGAAGGAATTTTGCTTTTTAAACAATATAACATTCCTTATGTTCTTGTATTTAATAAATGTGACAATGTATCTAAGGATATTTTAGATGACATAAAGATAAAATATAGTAATGGAATAATTACATCTGCAAAGGATAATTCAGGAATAGAAGATTTGAAAAATTCTTTAAGAGAAATTATTGAAAAAGAACAGGAAGAATTACCTCTTGTAGGAGATCTTTTGCCTTATGGTTCAAAGGTAATATTAGTAGTGCCAGTAGATTCAGAGGCACCTAAAGGAAGACTTATACTTCCTCAAGTTCAATGTATACGTGATTGTTTAGATCATGGCATAAAAAGTTATGTAGTACGTGATACAGAACTAAAAAGTGCTATTGAAGACATAAAGGATGTAGACCTTGTTATTACTGATTCACAGGCATTTAAAAAAGTAGCTAATATTGTACCAAGAAATATTAAAATAACTGGTTTTTCTATGCTTTTTGCAAGACAAAAAGGTGATATAAATGAATTTATTAATGGCACAAATTATATAAAAAAATTAAAACCAAAGGATAAAGTTTTAGTTTTAGAAAGTTGCACTCATAATGTATCTCATGAAGATATAGGAAGGGTTAAAATACCCAAAATGCTTAACAAATTAGTTGGTGGTGAACTTGATTATACTTATATGGTTGGATATGATTTTCCAAGTGATTTAGATAAATATAAATTTGTTATTCATTGTGGTGGATGCATGATAAATAGAAAAACTATTATGAATAGAATTAGTATTTGTAAAAGAAAAAAAATTCCTATAGTTAATTATGGAGTAATATTATCCTATTTAACTAACACTCTAGATAGAAGTAAGGAGATATTTAATAAAAGCAATACATAAAAAGGAGTAATTATGAAAAAACTATTAAAAATTTTATCTTCTAGAATTGTGATTTTGGGCTTTTTGATGCTTGTGCAATTGTTTATTCTTGGAATTACAATTTGGGGATTAAGTAATTATTCAGTGTATTTAACTAGTTTTTTTACATTTCTTAGTGTGATTGTAGTTATATATATTGTAAGTAGATATGACAATCCTTCATTTAAACTTGCTTGGGTAATTACTGTTCTTTTGTTTCCTGTATTTGGTGGACTTTTTTATCTTCTTTTTGGTGGTAATAAAATGCGAAAAAGTCTTAAAAATATAATAGGAAAATCTTTTGAAGAAACAAAAGAATATTTAAAGCAAGATAAAAAAGTTCTTAAGGATATTGAAAAAACTAATAAATCAGTTTATTTTATGGCTAAGTACATAAAAGATTTTTCTTCATATCCAATTCATAAAAACACTTTATCAAAGTATTTTTCTCCAGGAGAAAAGTTTTATGATGAACTTATAAAAAAACTTAAATCTGCAAAAAAGTTTATTTTTATGGAATATTTTATAGTACATGAAGGAATAATGTGGGATACGATACTAGAAATTCTTGTATCAAAAGCTAAAGAAGGATTAGATATTAGAATTATATATGATGATGTAGGATGTATAAATACATTGCCACCTAAGTATAACAAAATGCTTGAATCTCTAAATATAAAATGTGTTATTTTTAATCCTTTTATTCCTATTTTGTCATCTGTAGTAAATAATAGAGACCATAGAAAAATAACAATTATAGATGGAAATATAGCCTTTACAGGGGGCATAAATTTAGCTGATGAATATATAAATAAGGTAGTTAGATTTGGTTATTGGAAAGATTCTGCTATTATGATAGAAGGAGAGGCTGTATGGAATTTCACAATAATGTTTCTTCAGGTTTGGTCTGCCATAGCTCATGAGGAGATTGATTATTTAAAATATAAACCTGAAAAAAGATTTTATGAAAAGGCAGAAGGGTATGTTCAGCCTTATGGAGACAGCCCTTATGATGGGGAACTTGTAGGTGAAAATGTATATTTAAATATTATTAATAAGGCAAAAGAATATGTTTATATATGCACGCCTTATTTAATTATTGACAATGAACTTGTTACAGCCTTAACATTGGCAGCTAAGGGTGGTGTTGATGTAAGAATAATTACACCTCACATAGAAGATAAAAAATATATTCACATGGTTACTAGATCTTACTATTATCAGCTTATTAATTCTGGAATTAAAATTTATGAATATACACCAGGCTTTATTCATTCAAAAATTTTTGTATCTGATGATGAAGTTGCAACTGTAGGAACTATAAATTTAGATTATAGAAGTCTTTATTTGCACTTTGAATGTGGTGTGTTTTTATTTAAAACTAATACTGTTTTTGAAATAAAAAAGGATTTTTTAGAGACCTTAAAAAAATGTAAACAAATAGAAAATGAAGATTGTAAAAAAGTAAAATTGCACACTCGAATAACCAGGGCAATTTTAAAAGTTTTTTCTCCACTAATGTAGAAAAAACTTTTTTATTGTAAATTATTTAATAACAAATAGTTAAAATGTTACCTTGAAAAAGGGTCTATGATATAATATAAATAAGATTAAATGTCAATAAATATTCTTTCTGACATTAAAGATATTATAATGACCGAGGTGATAAAAAATGAAAAGCATAAAGGTAAAATTAGTAATTATATTTTCTATAGTAATTTTTAGTATTATATCTGTTATAAGTTTTTTTGGATATTATACTTCTAATAAAAACATGATGAAAATTGCAAATGACCAAGCCGTAGAAAGAGTTGAAGGTGATTTAAACGCTTTTACCAGTTACATGAAATTCTATCATTCTTCAGAACTTATGGAAATTAACTCTTTAGGAAAATTGATAGATGTAAAAGGTGGCTCTATAGAATCTAATTATACTGTTGTTAATAAATTTCATGATGATAGTAATGATGCAGCAACAATATATAAGAAGGTTAATGATGATTATGTAATTGTTACCACAAATCTTATGGAGGATTCTGGAAAAAGACCTGAAGGAGAAAAACTTGATCCTGAATCTGATGCATATAAAGCAATTGAAAATGGTGAAGAATTTATTGGGGAAATTGAACTTTTAGGAGAAACATATGAAGCTGCATATAGACCTATATATAATAATTCCAAAAAAATTGTAGGAATATATTCTGTGGCAGTTCCAAAAGAAGATGCTCTAGCTTTTGTTAAATCTTCAATTTCAACAATAGCAAAAGGTTTTATAATTATTTCTGTAGTTGCTATTATATTATCAATTGCAATTGTACTTTTTATAGGCGAGAGCATTACCAAAGGATTAAAGCAAACAGTACTTTTTACTAAAAATATTCAAAATCTTGATGTTTCTAAAGATGTTCCTAAAAATCTTCAAAAACAAAAAGATGAAGTAGGTGCAGTAGGAAGGGCGTTAAATCTTATAGTTATTAATTTAAAAGATTTTATGAGAAAAGCCTTTGATTTGTCAAGCAATGTAACTAATTATTCTAAAGAACTTTTACAAAATATGGAGCAAGTAAATTTATCTGCTAATGAGATATCAGATGTTGTAATTAAAGTAGCAACAGAAGCTGCTGATCAAGTTAAGAAAACAGAAGAAGGGGTAGAAAATGTACAATCTTTAGGTAAATATATAGAAAATAACAAGAATCTTTTAAATGAGCTAACAGTAGCAATGAATGAAGTGGAAAACTTTATAAAAGAAGGGATAAATTATATTAATGAATTATCATCAAGTAGTAAACTTAGCATTGCTTCTGCAACTTCTATTTCAAATATTATAAATGATACAAATGATAAATCTATGGAAATTAAAAAATCAAGTATTGCAATAAAAGAATTATCAGAACAAACTAATCTTTTAGCATTAAATGCAGCAATTGAAGCTGCAAGAGCAGGAGAATCTGGAAAGGGATTTTCGGTTGTAGCAGAAGAAGTGAGAAATTTAGCAGAAAAGTCTTCTGAATGTTCTTTAGATATACAAAAGATAATAGATGAACTTACAGTAAAAACTTCTGAAGCTGTTGATACTATTAATAATATTATTGGTGTATTTAATACTCAATCTGAAAATGTAAAGCTAACTAATGAAGCATTTGATAGAATATCTTTAAGTGCTCAAAAATCTATTAATGATTTAGATAACATAAAAGAGACATCTATTAAAATGGAAAATGAAAAAGAATCTGTTATAAATATTATGAAAGATTTATCATCTATAGCAGTTAATAATGCTTCTGCCACTGAAGAAGTAGCCTCTGCAATAGAAGAACAAACAGCAATTATATCCGAATTTAATGAATCTATTCATAAACTTGTAAAATTAGCAGAAGAAATGAAAAATAATATTCAAAAATTTAAATATTAAAAAATTATATTTTTCTCCTTTTTTGTCTATAATATTATTAAGTATTTATAATATATTATATTTAAAAAAGGAGTTTTTTTATGGAAATTCAAGTTGTTACATCAATAATATCTGCTGCATCTATTATACTTGGGTCCCTTTTAGGAGCTCTTTCAAGTTATATAATAAGCAATAAAATGTACAAAAAACAACTTACCCACGAAAAAGAAAAAGAAGATTCGGAAAAAATCTATGATAAAACTATAAGAAACAAATGTATTTGTGATAATGCAAATGCTATTAGATTAGATATAGCAAATGCTATTTTTCAAAGCATTAGAAGTTTAAAATCAATTAATCTAAATAAAGATATTTATCTTTTGCCAGTAAGCCGTAATTACTCTGCACTAATTTCTTCATTAAATCATTTGTTTTCATTAAAAGAATTAAGTGAAATATATCAACTTTATGTTATTATTGAAAAAGTAAGCAATGACATATATTATTTAAAAACTTCTAATAATGAAGACTATGAAGTAATAAAAAAAGGTTTTATTTCAATTTTATATAAGATATATGGTGAAAATTATGATAAAATATTGCTAGTAGATCCTAATGCAGTTAGTTATTTTGAACTTGAAAAAAGTACATATATGAAAAATACTTTTAAAAATATATTGTTTAAATTAGATTCCTATTGCATTTTAGAAAATTTAATTTAATTATTATATTTAGAACAAAATTAATTAATTACGAATATGATATAGTAATCTAAAGAATAGGAGTTGATTTACTATGTCATGCTGCAGAGGATGTAATAATAATTGCTGCGCAAACAGAAATGCTTGCTCAAATTCTTGCTGTAGAAGATGTTGCTGTAATAGATGCAACAACTTTGGAAATTGTAATGGATTTGGGAATTGTTTTGGAAACGGCTTTGGTGGAGGATTTAATTTTATTTGGATAATTTTATTATTCTTTGGCTTTGGCTGGGGGGGCTTTTTCTGGTAAGATAAAAAAAAGGCAGTTTAGCTATAAATAAGCTTACTGCCTAATAAGAATCTTAAAAAGGCGCTATTAAGCGCCTATATTATATTTTAGGTGGAATAATTTTATGGAAGAAAGATTGCAAAAATATATGGCTAGTTGTGGTATTGCCTCAAGACGAAAATGTGAACAATTAATAATGGAAGGAAAGGTTAAAGTTAACAATATAACAGTAAAGGAACTTGGAATAAAAGTTGATCCTTCTAGGGATACAGTAAAATATTTAAATAAAATAATAAATAAAGAAGAAAATAAAGTTTATTATATGTTAAATAAACCTACTGGATATATAACATCAGTAAAAGATGAAAAATCAAGAAAAACAGTTATTGATTTAGTACCTGTTAAAGAGAGAATATATCCAATAGGTAGACTTGATTATGATAGTTCTGGATTAATTATATTAACAAATGATGGAGATATTTATAATAAAATAATTCATCCAAGAGTAAAAATAGACAAAAAATACATTGTAACAGTAAAAGGAAGATTTACTGACTTAGAAAAGAAAAAATTTGCATTAGGTATAGATATTGGAGGGTATACCACTGCACCAGCAGCTATAAAAGAAATAAACTTTAATAATTTAAATAACATAAGTACTGCTCAAATAACAATTCATGAAGGCAAAAATAGACAAATAAGAAAAATGTGTAGTGCTCTTAATCATGATGTTATTTCTTTAAAGAGAGTTTCTATTGGACAAATTCAATTAGGCGACTTAAAAACTGGTGATTTTAGAAGTCTTACAAATGCTGAGCTTTCTTACATAAATAGTCTTTAAGTTTTTATGTTATAAATTTATAAAATAAAGGTGAAAATTTATGGAAAAAGATATATATAATGAAGATTTAGATAAAAATACTTATGATAATGATAATTCAAAGGATTTAATGAAAATAATACGATTTAAGTATAAAAAACTAAGTAAAGGTCAAAAATTAATTGCAGAATATATACTTAAAAATTATGATAAAGCTGCCTTTATGACAGCTTCAAAGCTTGGAATTTCTGTTGGAGTATCAGAATCTACAGTGGTTAGATTTGCTAATGAATTAGATTTCTCTGGATATCCAAAACTTCAAAAAGCTTTACAAGAACTTATAAAAAATAAACTAACTACAGTTCAAAGATTAGAATTATCGAAAGATTATATTTCTAATGGAGATGCCTTAAGGGGAGTAATAAAAGCTGATATGGAAAATTTAAGAACTACCCTTGAAAAAATAGATGAAAATGCCTTTGAAGAGGTATTAAATTTAATATTCAACGCTAATAATATATATATAATTGGTCTTAGAAGCTCCACAGCCCTTGCAGAATTTCTAGGCTTTTATTTGAATATTATACTTCAAAATGTAAAAACTGTAAGTTATGGCATATCTGATGTTTTTGAACAAATGATAAATGTGAAAAAAGGTGATATTGTTATTGGAATTGGATTTCCAAGATATGCAACAAAAACTATTGATGCATTAGATTTTTCAAAAAACAGAGGTGCAAATGTTGTTGCTATTACTGATAGTCATGCATCTCCACTTGCAAGTAAGGCTGATATTACCCTTGTTGCTCAAAGTAATATGGCGTCCTTTGTAGATTCATTAGTAGCTCCCTTATCAGTTATTAATGCTCTTATAATTGCTGTAGGAATGCGTGAAAAGGAAAATATTTCTGATATATTTAATAGGCTTGAATTAATTTGGAAAGATTACAATGTTTATTCATATAATAAAAATAAAAGTACTGAAGATAATTATTAATATTAATAAAAATTTATTAAATATTCATACTAAATTTAATATTATATGATAAAATTTATTTTAAAAGAATATATTTTGGAGGGGTTAATATGCTAGAAGATTTAAAAATGGCAATAAGTGAAAAGGATATTGATAAATCAAGAAAAATAATGACAGAGGAATTAATAGGAACTGATTATCCTCATGAAGTATTTAAGGATGCTATAGAACTTGCAGAAACATATGGTATTTTTGAAGAAAATACTGATGATAATTTAAAGACAGAGCCAAAAGAATGGAATATGGAATATTTACAAAGTCTATTAGGGGAATTAAAAGAAAATTTTTCTAAAGAAAAATTTATGACAGCTTATTATGTAGCAAGAAAACTTGAAAAAGAAATAGATATACAAGAAAATGGTCGTTGTTCTTGTATAAAGAAAACATGCAAAGAACATAAAAGGCTTTTAATAGCAAGTGCTGCAGGTGCAATTGCTGCAGGAATAATTGGAATATCTATTGGAGTATATTTTCATAAAAAAAGCAAATAATAAAAAGAAACTATACAAAAAAGCTAAAAACTTTTTTGTATAGTTTTTTTATGTTATATATAATACATAATTTCATTATTATCAATATATTTCTCTGATTCTTCTAATAAGTTTTGAAGAGAAACTTTTGCAAGAGATATTGCAACTTCATTGTCAAGATTATTCCAAAGTAAAGTTTCCATAGCATTTTCAATGCCTGGAGCAGTTTTGGGCACAGTTTTATCTGCTTTTTCAAAAAGAGATATTTCAATAGCCTCTAATATTTCTCTTGCTGATATTTCAGAAGGGGTTTTAGATAATCTATATCCTCCTTGAGCACCTTTTATAGAAACAACTAGATTAGCTCTTTTTAACAAAGAAAAAACTTGTTCTAAATATATTTTTGATATTTTCAAATCTTCTGCTATTCTAATAATTGTAATGTATTCTCCATTACGACTTTTATCAGCTATATATATCATAGCAGCAAGGCCATACCTTCCTTTTGAAGAAATTTTCATATTATCACTCCTTTTATATACTATTCATATATGAATTATTATACAATAATAAAATTGTATTTCAAGATTTAAAATAAAATATTTATTTAAAAAATTCTCATGTATATTTTTTATGGTATAATTAATAGTAATAATGTTATGAGATTAGGGGGATTATTATGGTTAAAAGAAAAATTATGTGTGGAATTTTATGTATGGGACTTATTTTTTCTAATAATATAGTAGCTACAGCTGCTATTAGTTCTTACTCTGAAAATCAATTATTAGAAATAAAAAATAGCTATTTAAATAAAAATTTTCTTGTATTAGGAGATTCTATTGGTACTGGATATGGTTTATCATCAGAAGATTTTTCTTATGGAAAAAAATTATCAACTAAACTTAATATGAATTATACTAATCTTGCTGTTAATGGTTCAACTTCAAAAAGTTTATTAGACCAACTTAACAATGAAGATTACATAAATAAAGTAAAAGAAGCTGAAATAATTAACATTTCAATAGGTGGTAATGATGTAATGCTTCCGCTTTTAGATATAATAAATAGGCATATTCATGCAGATGATGAAAATTCAAGTTATAGTGATTTACTAGGTAAATATGAAGAATTTTATAATGATTTATTAAATGGTAAATATGATGAGGAAATAAAAAGTAATATAAGTTATGGTTTAAAATCCTTTGAAGAAACATTTCCAAAAGTAATTGAAAGGATTAAATCATTAAATCCTAATAGTAAAATAGTTTTACAAACTCTATATAATCCCTTAAGTAATATAGCCATGTTTAATCATGTTTGTGATATTATAAATCCTTATATTAATGAATTAAATTCACATATTATAAATGCTGCTGATAATAAAAATGTAGTTACCTCTGATGTAGCTTTTTATATGAAAAGTGAAAGTGGTCTTGATGTATCTAACATAGGCGATATGGATATTCATCCAGACAAATATGGTCACAATGATATATATTTATCACTATATAAAACTCTTACATCTGAGTATCCTAATAACATTAATTTTAATTTAAATAATGCAAATTGTACTTTAGAATATAATAATGATAATTTATCACCAACTGTATATATTTATACTGACAAAGGTTATAGAGCACCAATGTATTTATATGCAAAATATGATAACCTTACAGCTATAGTTAAAACAGAAAAGATATCAAATGGAGTATATAAGGCTATATTACCTTCAAGATGTCTTTATGGTGATATTACAGTTACAGGTACTTCTATAAAAATACAAGAAGATGAAAATAACTCATCTAAAGATGATATTTCAAATACTGATACAGATAGTACATTAAATACTAATATTGATAATTCAAGCTATATAAATAAAGTTTCGGATAAAGATAATAATTCAAATTTAGAAACAAATACAAATGAAAGTTCAAGTAAAAAATTAAGCACATATGATTATTTGTATAAATTTTTACTTGTTTTTATATTAGCGCTAACTTGTATAGTTACTAGATTTATAATAATAAAAACAAAAAAAGCAAGAAAGGAATAGCTTAATGAAAAAAGTTATAATAATAGGAGCAGGACCAGCAGGAATGATGGCAGCAATTGAAGCTTCAAAAAACAATAATGTTTTTTTACTAGATGGTAATGATAAACTAGGTAAAAAGTTATTTATTACAGGAAAAGGACGTTGTAACGTTACAAATGCAAAAAACATAGGAGATTTCTTTGATTATATAAAGGGAAATCCAGAGTTTTTATATAGTTCACTATATTCTTTTACAAATGAAGATACTATGAAATTTTTTGAAAGCAGGGGAATAAAATTAAAGGTAGAAAGAGGTGATAGAGTCTTTCCTCTTTCAGATAAATCCTCTGATATAATTAAAGGATTAAAAATGGCACTTAAAGAAAACAATGTTAATATCTTATTTAATCATAAAGTAACTGATATAAATGTTGTAAATAATAAAATAATTTCTGTTGTATGTAATGATAAGATAATAGAAGGAGATTACTTCATTATTGCAACTGGTGGAGCATCCTATGAATCTACTGGTTCAAAAGGAGAGGGACAAAAATTTGCAAAAAAAATGGGACATAAAATTATTCCTCTAAAGCCTTCCCTTGTTCCTATTGAACTTGAAGAAAAATTTGTTCAAAATCTTATGGGACTTTCTCTTAAAAATGTTAACCTTAAAATATTTGAAAATAACAAAGTAGTTTATAATGAATTAGGAGAAATGCTTTTTACCCATTTTGGCATATCTGGTCCTCTTGTTTTAAGTGGCAGCAGATTTATAAAAGAAAATGAAAAATATAAAGTTTCTATAGACTTAAAACCAGCATTAGATTTTAAAGCATTAGATAATAGAATTCTTCGTGATTTCAAGAAATATTCTAATAAAGAATTTAAAAATTCATTAAATGATTTATTACCTAAAAAGATAATAGACACAATAATTATGTTATCTAATATAAAAGAAGATAAAAAAGTAAATGAAATAACTAAAGAAGAAAGAAAGAATCTTGTTTCATTACTGAAAAATTTAACCTTTAATGTTAAAGGTCTAAGAAGTTTAAATGAAGCTATTGTAACAAAAGGTGGAGTTGATACTCATGAAATTGATCCTTCAACTATGAAGTCTAAAATAATAAGCAATTTGTCCTTTGCAGGGGAGGTTATAGATGTTGATGCCTTTACAGGAGGTTATAATGTTCAAATAGCTTTATCTACAGGATATATTGCAGGATCAAGTATTTAAAATAAAAATATAATTTTTTTGGCTTGTTTATTAACAAAAAAAAATATATAATGTATCTTGGTAGTACATTACGGAGGCAGTATTAATATGAAAATATCAGTAGCAATTGATGGACCTGCAGGTGCAGGCAAAAGTACTATTGCAAAAATGGTTGCAAAAAAATTAAACCTAATGTATATAAATACAGGCTCTATGTATAGAGCGGTAGCTTTAAAATCAAAAGAAAAAGGATTAAATCCAGAATCTGTTAATGAAATTTTACAATTAATAAGTTCTTTTAATATGGAGTTTATTAATGATGATTTATATTTAAACGGAGAAAACATTCAAGATAAAATAACTATGCCAGAAGTAAGCAGTATTGTTTCTCTTTATGCATCAATAAAAGAAGTAAGAGTTCTTTTAGTAAAGCTTCAACAGGATATGGCAAAGAAATATGATGTTATAATGGATGGAAGAGATATTGGCACAGTAGTATTAAAAGATTCGCCTTTTAAATTCTTTTTAACTGCAACAGCAGAGGAAAGGGCAAACAGAAGGTATAAAGAATTAACTGAAAGAAATATTGAATGTAATTATGAAGAAATATTAAAAAATATAAAGCATAGGGATTTTTTGGACGAAAATAGGGAAGTAGATCCATTAAAAAAAGCCAAGGATGCTGTGCTTATTGATTCAACTAATTTATCAATAAATGAAGTTGTAAATAAAATAGTTGAACAAGTAAAATTAAATATAAAAAATTAATTTTTAGCATATAATTAATTTAGGAGAAAATAAAAATGCCAAATGTAAAATTAGCAAAAGAAGCAGGTTTTTGTTTTGGAGTACAAAGGGCAGTAACAGAAGCACTTAAGATTCAAAAAAAATATAATAAAAAGATTTATACACTTGGTCCCCTTATACACAATAATGATGTGGTAAAATATTTAGAAGAAAATAATATTTTTGCCATTGAACTTTCAAATATAGATTTATTAAATAAAAATGATGTAATTGTAATAAGATCTCATGGAGTATCAAAAGATGTAATAAATTTACTTGAAAGCAAACAATTAATTGTTCATAATGCAACCTGTCCTTTTGTAACTAATATACAAAAAAAGGTAGAGAAATACTCAAAAGAAGGTTACTCTATTATTATATTAGGTGATGAAAATCACCCAGAGGTAAAAGGTATAAGTGGTTGGTGTGATTCTAAAGCTTACATTACAAAAGATGGTAGTATAAATATTGATTTATCAGATGAATCATACAAAAAAGTATGTTTAGTTTCTCAAACTACTGAGAAGGAAGAAAATTGGGAAAAAACCATGAATAATTTATCTGATTTTAAAGGTGAATTATTAGCTTTTAATACTATTTGTTCTGCCACTGAAGTGAGACAACAAAGCGCTTTAGAACTTGCTAAAAGTGTTGATGCAATGGTTGTAATTGGTGGAAAAAATAGTTCTAATACAACAAAGCTTTATCAAATAGCTAAAAAATATTGTAATAATACAATACATATAGAAAACTCTTCTGAATTGCCAGAAGAATATATTAAGAATAGTAAATTTAAAAATATTGGTGTTACAGCTGGTGCATCTACACCAGATTGGATAATTAGGGAGGTAATTAATAATATGCAAGATGAAATGAACAAAAATGATGAACAACTTAAATTAATGGAGGAAATGGATAAAAGATTTTCTATCGGTGATGAAATCGAAGGTGAAATTCTTTCTATAAAAAGAGATGAAATATTAGTTTCTTTAGTTGGTTATAAATCTGATGGCGTTATTCCATTTAAAGAATTAACAAATTCAGTTGATCCTGAAGAAATGGCTTCAACATTAAATGTTGGAGATGTTATAAAAGCAAAGATAATTAAATTAAACCAAGATGGTTATGTTGTATTATCAAGATTAGAGTATGAAAAGAAACAAATACTTGATGAATTAAATGAATTATATACTAATGGAACAATTTTTGAAGTTAAAATTAGTGAAGTAAAAGAAAAAGGTCTAGTTGCTTATTACAAAGGTATAAGAATATTTATACCAGCATCTCAAATTGATACTAAATTTGTAAGCGATAAGGAACAATACAAAAATCAAACACTTCAAGTTAAATTAATAGAATTCAGTACTGAAAAGCCATCAAAGGTAATTGCTTCTAGAAGAGTAATTCTTGAAAAGGAAAAAGAAGAAAAAGAAGCTAAGGCTTGGGATTCTTTTAATGTTGGAGATGTTGTAAAGGGTGAAATTAAAAGATTTACAGACTTTGGAGCATTTGCAGAAGTAAATGGTGTAGATGGACTTATTCATTTATCTCAAATTTCTTGGAAACATGTTAAAAAACCTGAGGATGTTTTAAAGAAAGGTGAAATTGTTGATGTTAAAATAATAGATCTTGATAAAGAAAACAAAAAATTATCATTAAGTATAAAACAATTAACAAAAGAACCTTGGGCAAATGCAAAAGAAAAATATCCAGAAGGTTCTGTAGTACTTGGAAAAGTTGTAAGAATTAATGATTTTGGCGCTTTTGTAGAACTTGAACCAGGACTTGATGCTCTTGTTCATATTTCAAAAATAAGCCATGATAGAATAGAAAATCCAGCTGATGTATTAACTGTTGGTCAAGAAATTAAAGCTAAAATTTTATCAGTAGATGAAGAAAAGAAGAGAATAAGCTTAAGCATGAAAGATGTTTAAATTTTAGTTAATAATATTTTTAAGCTCCTATTATTTATAGGAGCTTTTTATGAATATGGGGGCAAAAAATTGAGAGGTAAAATGACAATAGAAAAATTGTCTAATAACAATGTAAGTTCCTTTAAACAGTTATTAAAGGAATCACAAAGTGATTTATTATTTAAATTTGATTTTTATAGTTATTATAATGAAAGATCTTTTTTAGTAAAATATTTTATAAGAAAAAATGTAAAGTTAATTCTAGTTAATGGAGAGTGCGTAGGCTATATTTGGTTTGACTTTAAGTATTTAAAAACTCTTACTATTAATGATTTGTATATAAGAAAGGAATATTTTTACTATCTTAATTCATATATACTAAAAAGCTTTAATTCTGATTATATATTATTTGAAACCTATGAAACATCATATATGATTGAATTACTTAAAATATTAAATATGAAAAGAATTAGGATCTCACAAATTATGGAGTATAAAGATAATAATTTGTTAAATGAAAAAAATCAAGAAGATGTTTCTTTTGCTGAATATGCTAAAAATAAGGATGCAAAAATAAGATGTGAAATTCAAAATAATATTTTTGAAAATGAAAATAGAGCACCTTTGAGCATTGATGATATATATTATGATGAGAAGCAGGATTATTTTTTAGATAATATGAGTCTTTTTATGAAACTTAAAGAAAAATATATAGGTTATGGTCAAATTATATATACACGAGGATTATATATGATTGTAAATTTTGGAGTTATAAAAGAATTTAGATCTAAGGGGTATGGAAGAGTTTTTTTAAATGCCCTTATAAAACATTTTAAAGAAAAAATAAATTCTAATATTTTCATAAGAGTAGATTCTAACAATAAGATTGCAAGAAAACTATATGAGAAATCAGGATTTATGGATAAAGGTATCATTTCTACCTGGTTATATGAAAATAAAAAATAAGAATCTCATTATTTTTAAAGTAATGAGATTCTTTTTTAAATATTTACTTTTAACATTTGTTTCTGAATTTTTTTGTTTTTATACATTGCTTTATCTGCTAATTCATATATATGCCATAAAGAAACATTATCATTTTTATTTCTAGTAGCATATCCATAAGCTACTGACAAGGAATAATTAGTTTTAGAAGTTTTATTAAAGCTTAATAATTCTTCTGACAAATCATATAAAGCTTTTTCAACTTTGTTATTACTTACATCTGTTAAAATAGCAATAAATTCATCGCCACCCATTCTTGCAATAAAGCCAATGTTTGAAAAAACTTCATTAAGAATTGATGAAAATTTAGAAATCATTTCATCACCATATTGATGCCCATATGTATCATTAACATTTTTCAAATTGTTTAAATCTAAACTTATAATAGTAATTTCACTATCTATTTTGTCTTCCAGTTCATTTATAGTAGCTTCACATTTTGCTCTATTAGGAATTTTAGTAAGAACATCTACATAAGCAAGATTAATTAGTGTTTGCCTTTCTAAATTTTTATAAAGCATATTTAATGTTTCTATTCCATAACTATACAAGAATGCAATAACAAGTACAAATGCTCCAAAAGGAACCAAACTTATTTGAAGTTGCACGTTAGTTATTTGAAGATATTTTTCCATATAAAATCTAATTATATCTGTAAAACATATGGCAAGCATAATTAAAATACCATTAGTTAATATTTTTTCATGTTGTTGCTTTTGTCTATATACTTTAAATGTAGAATATACTATAAATATAGCTGATAAACCTGCTATTATTTGAAAGTAAGTTAAAAAATTACATAAGTGATCTATATTAAAATAATTTAATATAATTACTAAAACATTAAAAATCATAAGTAAATGAGCCATTAACAAAAAAACTTTTTTATAATGTTCATTTTGTTGCATTTTAAAAAAGTATAAAAGTAATGGTATTGGTGCTAAGTATAATGACAAATATTCAATATTTGAAATAACTGAAGTATTATGAAAAATTAAACCAAATATTTGATTACTACTAAGAATCCATAAGGACACTGATACAGCAAATAATGATATGTATATAAGTTTTGTTTTGTTTGCCTTAAATACTAATGCACTAGTTGAAATTATAAATGCTGAAAGTCCAAGTAATAACATAGGCACTGTAATTAATATTATAAATATTTTACTATTTATAAAGCCTTTATAAGTATTTTCTGAACTTTGTAACTTAACAGAATGTATACTTGAAAAGGCATTCTTTTCAGTAACAGTAAGCTTAATAGTTAATTCTTTGTTTTGAAAATCTTCAGGTATTGGAATTTTATAATAATCGCTACCTACTGGAAGATTTTTGTTATATAAATCATGTCCATAAGAATATATTAAGTCTCCATCTAAATAACAATCTATAACTGCATGGTAAACTAAAAAAGTTACTACAGGGTTATCAATTTTTGTATTTGGCAATACCTTTTTTATAGTAAAAGTATCACCAGTAGATAAGGGCTTGAAAGAAAAATCCTTTAAATTAACAAATTCTTCTTCATTATCATTTATTTTAACCTTTGTATCATCAGTAAATACTATTTCATTTGATGCAAAATATATAGCATTTCTCACATAAATACGAAAAAATAAAACTATTAATGTTACAACAAATATAATTATATATAATATTTTAAATAAATTTGATATTTTATTATTGTGTTCCTTCAAAAAAAAACACCCCTTAAAAATTTATTATATATACATATTATAAGTATACTATAAAAAGACAAAAGAAAATAATAAATTTGAAAAAATTTAATACTTTGTTATATAATTGGTTAAAATATGTTTATAAAATTTATTTAAAGGGGTTTAATATGGAATTACAAATATTAAATAAAAACTTTTATGAAAGAGATACTATTACAGTTGCTAAAGAATTACTTGGAAAATATTTAGTTCATAAAGTAAAGGATAAAATAGTTGGAGGAAAAATTGTAGAAGTAGAAGCATATACAGGAATTAATGATAAAGCTGCCCATGTTTATGGTGGGAAAAAAACTCCAAGGGTTATGCCAATGTATGGTGATGCAGGAAATACATATATTTATTCTATTTATGGAAAATATGTTTGCTTAAATATTATTACAGTAAAAAAAGGTGAACCTCAGGGTGTTTTAATAAGAGCTATAGAACCTTTATTTTCATTAGATTCTATGGCGCAATTTAGATATAATAAACTTTTTAATAGTCTTACAAAAAAGGAAATATTAAATTTGACTTCAGGTCCTTCTAAATTATGTATGGCCCTAAATATAACAAAAGAACAAAATGATAAGTTACTAGGTGAAAATGATCTATATATACTAGATAATTGTAAGAATACTAAAGATATGATAGAAAGAAATGAAGAAAAAGAAGGATTAATAGTTTCAAGCAAAAGAATAGGCATTGATTATGCTATGGAAGCAAGGGATTATTTGTATAGATTTTATTTTAAGGATAATCCATATGTATCTATAAAAGATAAAAATTAATAAATTATTTTCTATAAGTTGTTATAATTGGCTTTATAATGGTATAATTATATATGTATTTTGGGGAAAGGGGTTAATTGCTTTGTTGAAAAAAATTAAATATAATTCACCGGTTATACTTACTTTTGTTATTCTTGCTTTTTTAGTGCTATGTATAAATACTTATACTAATGGTTATGCTAATAAGATGTATTTTTCAGTATACCGTAGTTCCATGCATGATTTTAGATTTTTTATAAGACTATTTGCTTATGTATTAGGTCATACATCATGGGAACACTTTACTGGAAACATAATGCTTATTCTTGCTATAGGCCCTATGGTTGAAGAGAAATATGGTAGTCAAAAATTATTAATAATGATCCTTTTTACAACTTTAATAACATCATTATTTAATTTAGCTTTTTTTAATACTGGCATTATTGGAGCTAGTGGAATAGTATTTATGTTAATACTATTAGCGTCCATAACTCAAACATCTGAAGGTGCAATACCACTTACATTGATTTTAGTTGCATTAACATACATAGGAGGCCAAGTTATATCAGGAATATTAAATACTGATAACATATCTCAGCTTTCACATATACTTGGTGGAGCTTGTGGTTGCATATTTGGTCTAGTTTCAAGAAAATCCGAGTAAATTATACATAAAAAAATTTTATAAAGAGTAGGGCAAAAAGCCTTGCTCTTTAATATTATATTATGAAAGGATTGATATTAATGAAAGGAATAGATGTAAGTAATAACAATGGCTCAATTAATTTTAGTAATGTAAAATCAAGTGGAATTGAATGTGTATATGTTAAAGCAACTGAAGGAACAACTTTTGTTGATAAATATAAAAACACATTTTACAATTTGGCTAAGCAAAGTGGATTATATGTAGGATTTTACCATTTCCTTGTTGCCACATCTAGCCCAGAAACCCAGGCAGAAAATTTCTTTAATGAAATAAAAAATTACAAAAATGATTTAGTTCCTATGTTAGATGTTGAAAGGAATTTCACTAATTTAAATGACTATATGTATAGGTTTATTAATAAATTCATATCCTTAAGTAATATGGAAATTGGCATTTATTCTTATACTTCTTTTATAAAGAATTATATTAGCAGTAAATTCAAGGATTACAAATTATGGGAAGCTAATTATAATGACTCGCCATGGAATCTGCCAAATAACTTTTTTAATGTAAGAATTGGTCATCAATATTCAGAATCAGCAAGGGTAAATGGTGTAAATGGAATTTGTGATATAAATGATTTCAATTTAGGTGTATTTATAAATAATTCATCACCTGTTTCACCTATTTCTTATAGTAATGAAAATGAATGTCTAACACTTCAAAGGGAATTAAATGTGCAAGGATTTAAAGATAAAAATGGCAATAAACTTGTTGAAGACGGGATACCTGGTCCTTTAACTTTAAGTGCCTGCCCTGTGGTTAAAAAAGGGGCCAGAGGAAATATTACTACTTGGATTCAATTAAGGTGTGGTGCAAATCCTGATGGAATTTTTGGGAATGATACAGAAAATGCAGTTAAATGGATGCAAAGAAAATGGAATATAAATGATGATGGTATTGTAGGTATTATGACTTGGACTAAATTACTTGGTTTATAGGAGGTATCTAAAATGGAAGAGTGTGAGAGAAAAAAATTGGAGAGATTAGAAACTTTAGCTCATATTCATGCCTTTACTAAACTTGGAACCTTTTATTATGAGATTTTTTTAATAAATGAAGTATACTTTAATGCTAAATTTGAAAACTATAAAAGAAAATGGTAGTAGATGTAGCATAAAAATATTTTTAAAAAAGAGACTGGTTTATTGCCAGTCTTTTTTATGATATAATGATTTAGATTTACAAATGAAAGGAAAGAAAAATTAATGAATAAAGAAAATAAATATTTTTATATAGAAACATGGGGTTGTCCGTTAGTTTAAGTAAAGAAGAATTTTAAGTCAATAAAATAGCCTATTCCGCATATATAAAATTAATTTCTAATTCATTTTTTAATTTTATATTCAAGATTTTTTTATCTTTTACAGTTATACTGTTAAATAATTCATTAACAAATTCTTTTAATTTTTCTCTTCCAATATCATCAATAATTTTTCTATAATTAATTTCGCCTTTAAGAATTTTACTTAATTCAGCAAACAACATCTTATCTATTAAAATATTGTCGCTTTGCGTATTGCTAGAAGTATTTTTTAATTTATTGTTTATTTCTTTCAATTTTTCAGTTATACTATTTTTCTTTATAATATAATCTTTTTCACTCATAGCATTATCATCAAATAGATATAAATCATCAAGTCTAGTTAATGCTCTCTCAAATTTTAATTTATTTTTATTTAGTAATTCTATATCTATATTAATTACATTATTGCTACCAGATGTTTTATTTTTATAGTTATCATTTACAATTCCCTGATAAGCATTATAAATTTCAGTAATATTAGATATTCCTATAACTTTATTAAAACAACTTCCAGATATCAATTTCTTTTCAAATTCATTTTCAGTAATTTTATATTTATCTAGAATATTAGATAAATTAATTATATTTCTTATAAAATTAAAACAAAAAGTACCTACAATGTTTTCAGAGATGGTTTTTTGAGTACAGCCTAAATGGTCATATCTTCCTTTGCAAGTGTAAATAGAAGGTCTAAAGCCATCATTTCGTGCTTTATCTTGTTTTGCATTAAAGTTATGACCACATTCACCACACACAATTAATCCTGCAAATACATGTACTTTAGAATTAGCTCTATAAAGTGCAGAATTTCTTTTTGCATTTTCATCTAATATATTATTACATTTTTTGAAAAGTTCTTTAGAAATTATAGCAGGGTGGTTATCTTCAACTACAATCCATTCCTTCTCATCTTTTATTTTTCCATGCGAACCATTTCTATAATTATATCTGTAAGTACCAATATAAAAAACATTTCTTAAAATATCAGAAATTGTTTTAGTGGTCCAAGATCCATTACGTTTAGTTTTTATTTTATTTGTATTAAGTAATTCTTTAACACCAAAAGTTGTTTTTAATTCTGCATATTTCTCAAAAATCAATTTTACTGTTGCAGCTTCATTATCATCAATTTCAGGGAATTTTATTTTATCATTCCACTTATAACCTAATGGGATAGGAGCACCATTCCATTTACCTTTACTTGCTCTATCATACATAATAGCTTTTACACGTTCTCCTGTAAGTTTTCTTTCAAGTTCTGCAAATACTAATATAATCTTAAGCATTGCTTCGCCCATGGCACTAGAAGTATTAAATTGTTCATTTCTACTAATAAATGTGCAATTATGTTCTTTAAGTTCATTGTACATATCACAAAAATCTAAGAGATTACGAGAAATTCTATCAATTTTCCATACAAGCAAATGTGTAAATTCATTTTTTCTGATTTTATTCATCATTTTTTGATATTCTGGTCTATCTGTATTCTTTGCAGAAAAGCCAGCATCTTCAAAAATCTCATAATCTTCACAATTTAATGCAAATTTAGCATAGTTAATTAAATCTTGTTTTTGTAATGGCAAACTATCTTTATCAATTTGATGATGTGTTGAAACTCTGGTATACATTGCTATTTTCATTATTTACCCTCCTTGTGCAAACATATGTTTAGCATAGATTTATAAATTAAGCCATTAAAAAAATATTACTTTTAATGGCTTAAAAAACATTATATTTTATTTTTATTAATTCAATGGGCACTTTATAGTAATTTGCCAATTGGTTTATTGTATATTCGTAAATAAAATTATCTGTATCTATTAATAATTCAGATGCAAAGTAATTAGCCTGTCTTTCTAATTTATTAATAGAGTAAAAGGTATTTTTTCTAAATAAAGGAGTATTAGCATTAGGGTGTAATCTTGAATGTCCTAATTCATGTGCACATGTAACAATCTGCATTTGTTCAGATAAGTTTGAATTTATATGAATGAATTTTTGCCTGGCAAATTTATTATAATATCCATTGATAGAACCAAGTTCTTCATATATTACAATAATATTTTCATTTTTAGCAATTTCAAAAGGGTTTCTTGTCTTGTATTTCTTTACAAGTTTTACAACTTCTTTTTTTATATATTCTCTCATTCCCCCACCACCTATTTTTATTTTTTATATTTTTTAGGTGTGTATTTTTCTTTTGCTATTTTTTTTGCAATTCTCATAGAATTTTCAAGACTAGACCTTAACAGTTCCCTAGTTTCATCATCTATCGGTTCACCATCAAACATTAAGGCATCTTGAGAGCTTTCTAATTGCTCTAATGTTTCACCTAAAGCTTTTTTAATATCTTTTTCAGCTTTATGAGATAATTCTGTAGCTTTATTATCTTCCCATCCCATTAAATATCCAGGAGAACATTCTAAAACTTTAGCTAATGCTTCTATTTTATCTATTCCCATATTTTGTATATCTTTAGTTTCATATCTTGAAACTGTTGATTCGGCTACCCCAAGAGCATTTGCTACATCCTTTAAACTTAATTTTAATTCTAACCTTCTTTCTTTAATTTTATCATTTACTCCCATGCTAACACCTCTCTTTTATATTGCAACTATAATATTATTATATAATATATTTGCATATTTGCAAGTATTTAATTTAATCATTCAATGTTTTTTTGCGTAAATGCAAAAAAAATGTTGACATAAAAAAATGGTGATGTTAGTATAATATTGTAATTGCGTTTACGCAAGAAAAATTGGAGGTGAAAATTTGATAAATACTCAAAAGATTAAAGCAAAAATGACAGAAAAGAAAATTACGCAAGTTCAGCTAGCAAAACTACTAGGGATAGATCCATCTACATTAAACAGAAAAATTAACAATAAGAATGGAGATAACTTAACAGTAAAAGAAGTGCAAAAAATTATGAACATACTAGATATAAACAATCCAACAGAATATTTTTTTATTTAAAAACTTGCGTAAACGCAATATATTTTATTAAGGAGGAATGAATGTGAAAGAATTAATAATTAAAAATTGCAAAGGTATCAATGTAGTAGATAGTAGAGAAGTAGCAGAAATGATAGGAAAAAAGCATTCTCATTTGATGAGAGATATACAAAGTTATGAAAAAGTAATTTCTGAAAATCCAAAATTGGATTCTCAAAATTTTTTCATCAGGGATAATTACAAAGTAGAAGGAAATAATAAAACTTATGATTGTTATTTATTAACAAAACAAGGTTGTGAAATGGTAGCAAATAAAATGACTGGTGAAAAAGGCATTATTTTTACAGCTGAATATGTACAAGCATTTAATAAAATGGAACAATCTGTTCCTCAACTTTCTAAAGAACTGCAAGCTATTTTTGTTCTAGATAATAGAACAGTGGAAATTGAAAAGAGAATTGATAACATAGAAAACAATCTGCCATTGCTTGGTGTAGATTGTGATGAAGTTACAAAAACTGTACATGGTGTTGGTGTTAGATTACTTGGAAGCAAAAACAGTAATGCATATAAAGATAAGTCTTTACGCAGAAGAGTTTATACAGACATATATGGAGAATTAAAAAGACAGTTTCAAGTAAGAAGTTATAAGGCAATAAAAAGATGTGAATTAAGTAAAGCTATTGATGTAATTAATAATTACAAATTGCCTTTAGCATTAGATAGTGAAATATTTCAAGTTAATAATCAAATGTCAATGGAGGTGTCTTGATATGGTAAGTAAAGAAGTGCAAGATATGATGAAAAAATTTGGTTATAAATCAGTTGAGGAAATTGATGAAGCTTACAAAAAAGCAAAAATAAACATAGGTTTTTTTACTACTCCAATTAAGAAAAAAGGTGAGAAAAGTGCATAAGAAAAAATATAAAGCAATAATACCAAACAAGGTAAAAGATATAAATGCAGTAAATAGCTTATTAATTAAGCTTAGATATTATTGGGAAATGGTAGAAGTTCATAAAAGAAAGGGCAGTAAGCCTGATGAAAAAAAGTATTTAGAATTTTTAAAAATGTACAGGCATACAGCAAATAAGCTAAGAAGTTTTGGAGTAGAGATTAGAAAGAGGTGATAAATAGTGTTAAAAAAATTAAAGAAATTATTAGATAAAAAGTACATAAAAGAAAGTCTAATAATTAATAGCAATGGAATATGGGGTAAGTAATATGCAGGTATTAAGAATAATGGGCATTCTTGCATTAGTAATAAGTTTTTTGCTAAGTGCAGGAAGTGTACAAAATGCATGGGAAGATGACAATGATAGGTATTTCTTTATGTATGCTGCATTAATGGTATGTAGCATGGGTGGATTTATTTATCTAGTTAATTAAAGGTGGAAATATGCAGAAGAAAATAGCATTTAGAAAAAGAGGAAAAATTAACAATTTACGATTAAGACATATTGCTGAATTGGTGGACGCAGGTGTAGATCCACGAGATTTTAATTTAGTTGAGGAATTAACAAATAGATATGTATTTGAACATATGTCAAGTGGAAAGTTGGTAAGTATAAGGAGATGAAAAAAAGTTGAAGAAAAATATTGCAGATTATTCAGATGAAATATTAGAAGAAGCTTCAAGACTTGTTGAAGAAGGAATAGATTACAAAGAAGCACATAAAAAAGCATTGAAAGAATATGCCGATTACTGCACCGACCAAAGCAACAGTAATCAAGCAAATACATTCAATAACAGTGTACACCTTGGGAATTATATTTTCAAGGTAGGAGATAAATTTAAGCATGAAAATGGGGTAGTTGGAACTATTGTAGGCATAGATAATGACTTAATTAATTTAAGTCAACATAGTGCTGAATATGGTTACTATCCTAACATAACCGTTACAGCTTATATTTTGACAGATTTATTGAAAAGAAAACAATTAATAAGAGCAGGTGATTAAAAATGTCAAATCCTAAAAAATATTATTGGTTAAAGTTAAAAAAAGATTTCTTTAACCAAAAAGAAATTAAAAAATTAAGGAAAATAGCAGGTGGTGACACTTACACTATTATCTATTTAAAAATGCAATTGCTTACTCTTCAGGACGAGGGGATATTGAAATTTGAAGGTACAGAAGAAAACCTTGCAGAGCAATTAGCATTAGAAATAGATGAAGATGTAGATAATATCCAAGTAACCATAAATTTCCTTATTAAAAACAAATTAATTGAAGAAGTACAGGAAGATGAATACTTATTACCAAAAACTGTAGAGTGTATCGGCAAAGAAGGTAGAAGTGCCGAAAGAGTGCGTAAACACAGAGAAAAGAAGAAAAATGGAGAGCAAAAAGCGTTACAATGTAACGCTACTGTAACAAAATGTAACACAGAGACAGAGACAGAGACAGAGATAGAGACAGAGATAGAGATAGAGACAGAGCAACAGATAGAAAAAATAGTTGGTTGTAATAAAGCAGAAAGTAAAATAATTTTATCTGTTTGTAAAAAATCTAATTGTAAAAATGTTGTTGCTGTTGTTAAGGAAAAGTTAGAAATAATTGATAATGGAAATTTCAATAATAGAATTGGAGCATTAATAAGAGCAATAGAAAATAATTGGACTAGAAGTAAAAACAGTAGTTCTGTTTCTAATTTCAATAATTTTGAACCAAGACAATATGACTATGAGGATTTAGAAAAGAAATTGTTAGGTTGGGATAAAGATGATGAAGAAAATAAAAATGCTTCTTAAGGCTGATAGTGAGTTATTGGACCATTCGCATTGGAATGATTCAGTAAAGCTACAAGATAAAAGTTATGACTATACTTCACATTACAAGCTATTAAGTGAAGCAAAGAAGGAGGTGGAAGAAATTGAAACAAGATTTAGAGAGAACACAAAAAGCAAGAGTATATGTTAGAAAACATTACAGTAGTACAACAAATAGAGATTTAATAATAGATGTTTCTAAAAAATTTGGATATACAAAAGCTGGAGCAAAAAACTTAATTTACAAATGGACTAGAGATTTAGATCCACCACCAAAAGCGATAAAGAAGGTAGAAACTAATTTAAAAGGACCTGATTTGATAAAAAAATTAAATGAACTTGAATTAGAAGAACAAAAGGATTACGAAAGAAGGCAGAAAAAAATACTGCAAAACAGACCTAAAATAAGAATAAGTTTATAGGAGTGATGAAATAATGAATAATAACAACAATAATGACAATAATAATTTAGGTGATCTTAACAATTATCTTTTTGATGAAATGAAAAGACTTAATGATAAAGATTTAAAAGGTGATGAATTAAAAAATGAAATACTTAGAGCAAAATCTATAACAGATGTAGCTGCTAAGATAGTTGATAATGCAAATTTAGTATTAAATGCAGAAAAATTCAAAGCTGAAACACTTGGAAGAAGTACAGTTCAAACTTCAAAGTTGTTAGAAGGTTAATAGTATGGGATATGGCATTAAATGGTCAGATGAAGAAAAAGAATATCTGAAAGAAATAACACCAGGTCATCATTATGTGGAAATAGCAGAACTTATGAATAAAAAATTCGATAGAGAATTTACAGTTAAATTAGTTAAAAATGCAATAGGTAGATATAAGTTAAATACTGGTTTTGATGGAAGATTTGAAAAAGGTTTAATTCCACACAATAAAGGTCAAAAAGGTGTATGTGCTAAAGGCGCTGAAAAAGGTTGGTTTAAAAAAGGACAAACCCCTATTAATCACAAGCCAGTAGGTTCAGAGAGAATAACTAAAGATGGATATATAATGCTTAAGGTTGCAGAGCCTAACAAATGGAGGTTGAAGCATGTAGCTGAATGGGAAAAACATAATGGAAAACTTCCAAGAAATCATGCATTGATATTTCTAGATAGAAATAAACAAAATACTTCAATAGACAATTTAAAGTTAGTTTCTAGAAGTGAGTTATTAATTATCAATAGAGATAATTTACTTAAAGATAATAAAGAACTAAATGAAACTGCAGTTATTATTGCAAAAGTTACAGATAAGGTTCAAAAAGTTATTAAAAAAGGAGAGCGAATAAATGAATAAAGTAGTTTTAATGGGAAGATTAACAAAAGATCCTGAACTAAGATTTGCAGCAGGAAGTGGTAAAGGTGTATGTAGATTTACAGTTGCAGTAGATAGAAAAAAGAAAGATGATGGAGCAGATTTTATAAATTGTGTTGCATTTGGTAAAACAGCAGAAACAATAAGCCAATATCTAGTAAAAGGCAGACAGATACTTATTGAGGGAAATATAAGAACTGGAAGTTATGAAAATGACGAAGGTAAAAAAATATACACAACTAATGTGAATGTTGAAAGATTTGAATTTATTGGCAACAAGGGTGATAGTACAAGCAGTAATGATGATACTTTCGGAGCAGGTATTCCAAATGATGTAGTTCCAGAAGATGATGGAGAAATGCCATTTTAGAAATTAAATAAAAAAATAAAATCTTGGCTACTTGAAAAAGGGTTGAGATAGAGGTGTAAGCGTAGAACATTGTGTATTAATTCTCTTAAAGTTTTAACTGACTATTGTGCAAATTAAATTATGAAAGGATGTGAAGCACTCCCCAATTTTTTTACATATTTTCTCAATATCTACTTAGTCAGTTTTAACTAATTAAAAAATTTAAATGAAAGGATGTGAATATACCTCCATACAATATATTTGTACTCTGAATTAATACACACTTTCAACCTTGTTTTAAGTAGCCAAGAGAAATAAATCAGGTGATTAAAAGTGTATATACAAGATATTGACTTAAAGTTAAAGGATTGGGCTTTTGCACAAAGAAAAGGTCTACCTTATGACCTTAAATTATTGTTAAGCGAGAGAAGAATAAGAGATTGGTACAGCTATTGGCAAGGTGATGTGTATGTTAGTTTTAGTGGTGGATTAGATAGCACAATCCTGTTGCATATGGTAAGAAAATTCTGCCCGGATGTGGAGGCAGTATTTTGTGATACTGGACTTGAATATCCAGAGTTAAAACAGTTCGTAAGGAAATTTGATAATGTAACAATTTTAAGACCAGAGATAAGCTTTAGAGAAGTTATTAAAAAATATGGTTATCCTTTAATCTCAAAAGAAACTGCTGCGAAGATAAGAAAATTAAGACATGGAAATTTAAGCGAAAGATATAGAAATTATTTACTAAATGGTGATGAAAGGGGTAAGTTGGGAAAACTTGCAGAGAAGTGGAAGTTCTTATTAGATGCTCCATTTGATACATCAGAAAAATGTTGTGATGTTATGAAGAAAAAACCATTTAAGAAATTCCATAAAGAAACAGGTAAATATCCATATCTAGGGATAACACAAGATGAAGGATTTCAAAGGCAAAGACAATACGAAAAGACAGGTTGCAACGTGTATGATGCCAATGCTCCAAAAAGTCAGCCTTTGGGCTTTTGGACCAAGCAAGATATATTAAGATATGCAATAGAAAATAACATTGAAATATGTAGTGTGTATGGTGATATTGTTTGTGAAAATGGAATATATCGAACAACAGGAGTACAAAGAACAGGTTGTATGTTTTGTGCATTTGGTTGCCATTTAGAAAAATATCCGAACAGATTTCAAAAAATGCAGACAACACATCCACAATTATATTCTTACTGCATGAAAAAATGGGATGATGGAGGTCTTGGAATGGCAGATGTACTTGATTATATACATGTTCCCTATACAGACAAAGAACATATTAAATGCAACGGGAAATGTTATTTACAAACAAAATTGATATAGTTGTGAGGTGATATTTTGGAAACTACAGAAGTTTTAGGTCAAATAAGTGTATTTGACGTTCTAGGAAGAAAGAATTTAAATAAATATTCTGTATTTTACAGTACAAATTCACAAAATTATGAAAAAGCAGAAGTTGAAGCTAAAAGTAGAATTGAAGCTGTAGAAATATTAGCAAAGGAATTAAAGAAAAAAGGTATTACACATTTTCTTTATAAGTTTAGGAGTTAGTTATGGCATCAGGATATTGTAGATTTCATAAAAGATATTTAAATAAAGATGAAATAAAAGTTAAAAGGTGCAGGTGTAAAGCTAACACTAAGAATAAATGCAAATACTTTATAGAGTGTAGTAAGTTAAAGCTTAGATATAGAAATTGTACAAGAAGGTGAGTTAATGACTAAAGAACTAGAAAGAATAATAGTTAAGTTAGCTGACAGAACAAATAATACTAGTGGACCAGTACATTTAATGATCCATGAAGAATTAAATTTAAAAGAAAAAAATACAATAGTGCTTAGATTTCCAACATGGGATATAAGATTTGAAGGGCATTGTATTTGGATGTTTAAGAAAGAGGGGGCAGTTTAATAGCAAAAAGAACATAAATATGAGCCTAATTTCTACAGAATAGTTGCAATAGAAAGAATCAATATTAAATTGGAAGGTGAAGAATAAATGGATGCATTAGAATATTTTAAAATAAAAAAGAGAATGACTAATAAATGTGAAATGGATTGTGTTGATTGCCCATTATATCATGCTAACAATAATAAAAAACTAGGTTGTAAGAGATTTGAAACTTTTTATCCAGAAGAAGCTATTAAAATAGTTGAAGATTGGGAAAAAGAACATCCTTTTGTAACCAATGCGGATAAGTATAAAGAAATTATCAGAAAAACATTTGGAGATAATTTTATACAAATTTGTTTTAGAGAAAATGTTCCAACATGCAGGTGTAGAGATTTTAACTGTAGTGAATGTGAAGAGTTCTGGGGCAGAGAGTATAAAAAGAAGGAGGAAGAATAAATGATTAATATACAAAATTATATGGTTATTTACAAAGGTGAATTGTATAAGAACTGTTTAGATTTAGGAATATGTATCTCTCATAGAATAGACGAAGAAACTAAAAAAGATAAGACATTATTAGAACAAGCAACAGTTATTTATATAGATGAAAATAATAAGTTAAAAGTATTAGAAGATGTAGCTGGAGAATTTCAGTTTATTCCTAAAGATATAAAAATAATTAATTCGTAATATGTAGAAAGGGTGAAGTAAGATGAAAATAGAAAGTGTTGATATTATGGAAGTATCTGATGATAAAAGAACTATTCAATTTAGAAAAAATGATGTAGTTGAAATACTATATAGAATAAGTAAAAAATGTTTAGGGAGAATAACATTTATTGATACAAACAATGTTGAAATAGACGCCAGTAAAGAATACAAAAGTGATATTAGAAGTATAAAATACGAAGATATAGATTCAATAAAATTGATTAAAAGAGAGAATAATTAGTTCACAATACTAAGAAAGGAAGATGTAAAAATGAAAACTATTAATATAATAATTGAAAATTTCATAAATAAAGCTGAAAAGGAGGGGGTAATCGATGATGAAGTAGCAGAAGAATTAAAATCTTATGCTAATTGGTTAG
>NZ_JBQHRN010000014.1:0-56953 GCF_052066735.1 Clostridium sp. HCP1S3_C6 | reverse complement strand
ATAGAATAATAATATGTTAACAAATAAATAATTATTATTTATTTAGACTTATAGGAGTTGATAAAACACATAAAAATGATATACAATTATTAGTATATAATAAAAAAAAGTAGGTAAAAATATAATGACATTAGGACTTAAGGATATAATTAATGAAGTATTTAAAAATAAATATGAAAGAACCACTTCAAATGAAGAATTAAAACCTCTTTTTTATAGATTTATAGGTGTTAAAGATCAAAATGAATATGATGATGTATTGAAAACGTTACAAAGTAAGTGTCTACAATATAAGGATGTTAGCATAATTTTTGATAATGAACTTCCTTTTAAACCTGAAATGGATCTTATAAATTATATTTATTATGAGCTTGGTAATATGAATATTACATCTATGAAGACTCAAGATATAGTAGTTTTTAAAAATGAAAATATTAATAACAAATTTTTAGAAGCTTTAGATTATGTTATAAATATTGCAAGACAAAAAGAAAATTTCTTTAGTGAAAATGTTCTTAAAAATTTTATTACAAAGCTAATTGTTTGGGCATATACTTATGGAAAAGATATTAATTTTGAGTCAGATTATAATCCAAAATGTATTTATTATGGCAATATAGAAAGGCATGCTGTGTATTTCTTAATAATATTATATTTAATTGGTTTTGATGTATTATATATTAATCCATTAAAAGAAGAATATTTTGAGGATATTGAGCAATCTAAATTAAGTATAAAGGTTCAAAATATGGCAATAGTTAGTCTTGACTCTTTTAAAGAACATGCCAAAAGAGGTAAGGAAATTGAAAATATTGAAACTGTAGCAAAAAAATTAGAAAAAGAAGTTACATCACAGTTTTTTGAAGGCACAGGTATGTATGCACCTTGGCAATTTAGAGATGGATATACAAAAGCTGTACTTTTAGATGGTATACTTGAAGATATTTTAATATATTGGAATGAGCCTGCTAAATTAAGAGATGGTTTTAGGGTAGATAAAAATGTGGTAACGGTTCCTTGCCTTTTTAAGAAAATAAGTGGTGTTTATAATGATTTATTTGAATACCAAAAGCTTATAAAAAAATGTATTGAAACAGAAAATACTCTTGTTTTTAATAACAATAATATTTCTACAGAAATTAAATTTAGTGAAGATATGTATGAACTTATGTTTTGTCAGTTAAGTGATGGAACATTTGATATTGCACAAGTTAAAAAATCAAAATTTTATAAATTCCAAAAGTTTAGTGATGAAGTACAAAATTTACTTTTAAATAAATTTAATGAAACAATAAAATCTAAAGATGTTTTTGCTAATGCTTTTGACAAAAAAGCTTGTCTTGAATTATTATGCCTTGTATTATCTTTAAATGAAGATATAGTAAAGCTTATAGATAATTTTGATTTTACTTCTAATATTCCTAAGATTGTTATTTTCTTAGATGAAGAAAATACATTGTCAGAGCAAATGATTAAACTTCTTGCTTATCTTCATTTAATTGGTTTAGATATTGTAGTATTTAATCCATCAGGTTCTTTAAATTTTAATCTGATTTTAATGAAAGAGGTGTATACTGAGGATAGGTTAGAATCAATGAAGTATGACATTTCATTTAAAAAGGTTATGTCTTTAAAAAAAGGTTTCTTTTCAAAATTATTTAATATGTAAAAATAATTTGTTTTTTAATATAAAGGTATTATGTGTAATTAGGAATTAAAATTCTTAATAAAAATGGAGGATAATATGGATAATCAAAATAACAATTATAATAATATGAATGAAAATAATTATAATGGTATAAATCAATATAATAGTGGAATGAATAATAATATGGGATATGCAGAAGCAAATCCAACTGTTAACATAATGAAGGATACTATGCCTCAAATGGATCAAAACTCAATAATGAATTCAAATAATAATGATATGCAAATGATGAATGATATTGATGAATATAAAATGAAACTTAGAAATGAAAAGGAAGTTCAAAACTTAACAAGCGAAGTAGATATTAATAATACAAATTCTATAATAAATTTCGGACAAAAGGCTAGTGAAAATATTTCAAGAATATCTGATGAACTATTAAATAATATGAAACAAGTTAAATCAGAAGAAGCAAGTGAAATGCTTATGGCTTTAACTAAGATAATGGATAAGTTTGACATTGATGAGTTGAAAAATGTAAAAGAGGAAAGTGGTTTGTCTAAACTATTTAAAAGAGCAGGTAATGCAGTAGCAAAGCTTTTCCAAAAATATGATACACTTGGTTATGAAGTAGATAAAGTTTATGTATTATTAAAAAAATATGAATCAGATATAAGGGAAGCAAATGCAAAATTAAAAAAATTATATGATGGTAACATACAATTCTATAAAATATTAGAAAAGTATATAGTGGCTGGGGAACTTGCTGTAGAAGAAATAGATGGTTATTTAGAAAGTTTCCCAAATAGAACAGATATAGATGAAAATGAAAAGCAAATGATGCTTCAAAAGCTTCAAATGAGCAAAGAAATGATGCAACAAAGAATTTATGATCTTAGAATAGCTGAAAATGTAGCAATTCAAGCTGCTCCAATGCTTCAAACTATTCAAATGTCAAATTTTAACCTAATGAGAAAGATAAATTCTTCATTTATAGTTACTTTGCCAATATTTAAGCAATGTTTAGCTCAAGCAATAATACTTAAGAGACAAGAAATTCAAGCTAAATCTATAAAGCAACTTGATGATAAAACTAATGAACTTATTATGAGAAATGCAAATAGTACAGCAAGACAATCTGTTGAAATAGCAAAAATGGCATCAGGCAGTTCTATTGCTCTTGAAACACTTGAAAGATCTTATGATACTATAATGAAAGGTATTGAAGATACAAAGCAAATTCAAATTGCTAATGCACAACAAAGAGTAGAAAATACAAAGAGATTAGAAACACTTAAATATGAAATGAAGAAAAATGCTTTTGGAGTTTAAAAATTAAGGAAATTTTAAGAAAGTAAAATATTTACTAATTAAACTCATTATGATAAGATATTGATAATTTATATATATTTAATTTTTTATATTATGTGGGAGGAATGAAAAATGGCAATTAATTTAGGAGGATTTTCTGGGGGAAGTAATTTTCAACCTAATAATGGTAACCAGAATATGAATAATAATCAAAATATGATGGGATCAAATTCAGGTATGATGGGGTCAAATCCAGGTATGATGGGGTCAAATAAAAATATGATTAATAATGGCGGAGTAATTAATAATAATGCAAGTCCTCTTAATCTTAGAAAAAATGATATTTTAGATTTAACTAAAAAAGTTCCAGGACTTAAAAAGGTAGTTTTAGGAGCTGGATGGGATGTAGCACAAAATGGTCAGGACTTTGATTTAGATATAGCAGCATTAATGGTAGGTGCAAATAATAAAGTACAACGTATACCAGATGATGTAATATTTTTCAACAATATGAGAGCAGATGGAATTTATCTTGAAGGAGATAATAGAACAGGTGCAGGTGAAGGTGATGATGAAAGAATTGATATTGATTTATCACAAATTAGACCTGATATACAAAAAATAGTATTTTGTGTAACAATATATGATGCACAGGCTAAAAGACAAACTTTTGGTATGGTTGATAATTCATATGTTAGACTTCTTGACGCAGAAAATAACGAAAGAGAAATATGCAGATTTAATTTAAAACAAGATAGTTCAACAGTAACAGCAGTTATTTTTGCTGAATTATTTAAGGAAGGCATGGATTGGAGATTTAAAGCAATAGGAGAAGGAAAAATAGCAGATTTAAATGGAATATTAAGTTTATACATGTAAATTTTATGGAGGTGGAGTACTATGGCAGGAGTTTTAAATTTAAAAAAGAATGACATTTTAGATTTAACAAAAAGAGATCCTTCATTAAACAAATTAAGATTATGTGCAGGATGGGATGTAGCATCAAAGGGTATATTTGGAATATTTAAACAAGATTTTGATCTTGATTTATCAGCAATACTTTTAGATAAAAATAATAAGATATTAAAGAAAAATGGGATAGTTTATTATGGCAATTTAAAAGGAACAGGATTATTTTTACATGGAGATAATTTAACTGGCGAAGGTGATGGAGATGATGAGATGATATCAATCTCATTAAATAATATTCCAAATGATTGTGAAAGAATAATTTTTGCTGTTACCATTTATGATGGAATAGAAAGGAATCAAAGTTTTGGTAAGGTTAAAAATGCATATGTAAGACTTCTTAATGAAGATAAAAATGATGAAGAAATATGCAGATATAATCTTACAGAAGCTGGTGGAGATAATACAGCAATAGTATTTGCAGAACTTAATAAGATTAATGGCCAATGGTCTTTTAAGGCTGTTGGAGATTTATTTAGAGGTAGCTTACAAACTTTAGCTAATAGATTTCGCTAAAGTTTAAAATATATAAGATATAAGTAGGAGTGAAGGGAAATGGGAATAAACATTGGAAAATTTAACGAAAATAGTGGAAATGGAGCTATGCCAAATCAAGGAGGTGCACCTTTAAGTTTAAATCTTAAGAAAAATGATATTCTTGATTTAACAAAGAGAAATCCAGGACTTAAACATGTAATACTTGGAGCAGGATGGGATATTGCAACTTCAGGAGATAGTTTTGATTTAGACATTGCAGCATTTTTATTAGATGCAAATGGAAAGTTTAATACAGTAGACAATGTAATATATTTTAATAATATGCAAGGTCAAGGTATTTTCTTAAATGGAGATAATAGAACTGGTGCAGGTGAAGGTGATGATGAGAGAATAGATATAAATCTAGATCAAATTAATCCAGCTATACAAAAAATAGTTTTTGTAGTATCTATTTTTGAAGCACAAACTAAGAGACAAACATTTGGTATGGTAGATAATTCATACATAAGATTACTTGATGCAGAACAAAATGAAAAAGAAATATGTAGATTTAATTTAAAAGAAGATGGTTCTGCTGCAACATCTGTAATTTTTGCTGAACTTTATAGACAAGGACAAGAATGGCAATTTAGAGCTGTTGGAGAAGGCAAAATAGCAGATTTAAATGGAATTTTAGCCTTATATCAATAATTAAAAATAATGTATAGTAAATAGAAGTCTTACTTAGGACTTCTATTTATGTACTTATTAATAAAATTTACAAACAATTATAGCTCATATTTAGGAGGAAAAAATGAAAGGTTTAAACAAACAAGAAGTAGAAGAAAGCAAAAGAAAGTATGGTCAGAATATTATAGAAGAAGCTGAACCTGAAACATTCTTTGATAAGCTTAAAGATGCATTAGATGATCCTATGCTTAAGCTTTTAATTGCAATTGCAGTAATAATGATAATTCTTACACTTATTACTGGTGGTAGTATACTAGAATCTGTTGGAATTATAGTAGCTGTAGCAATAGTTTCAGTAATTTCTGCAAAAACAGAAATGTCATCAGACCAAGAATATAGAAAGCTAAAGCAGGAAACTAAAAAAGACGTCTGTAAAGTTTATCGTGATGGTCAAATTGAAGAAATAATAATTGATGATATAGTTGTTGGAGATTATGTATTACTTCAATCAGGAGATAAAATACCAGCTGATGGTATTTTAATAGAAGGAAATATTGGAGTAGATAACTCTTCATTAAATGGTGAATCTGAAGAATGTAAAAAATCACCTAAAGAAGATTACTCAATGGATGATGCTGAAAAAGAAGTTGCTTTAACAGGTGATACATTTGTTGATAAAAGTTCTTTATTTAGAGGAGCAGTTACTTTAAGTGGAAAAGGTGTAATGCTTGTTCAAAAAGTTGGTATGAAAACTGTAATGGGTTCTATGGCAAAAGATATGCAAGACGATAATGTTGATAGTCCCCTTAAAGTTAAACTTACTGACTTAGCTGATAAAATATCTAAATTTGGATATATTGGTGCAATAGTTATTTTTATAGCATTAATGATTCATGGTGTTATTGTTCAAGGAGGTATAAGTGATTACCTTGGCATGGGAGCTATTAAAATAGTATCAGATGTACTTGAAAAGGTAATGGTTTCTGTAACAATTGTAGTTATGGCTGTTCCAGAAGGATTACCACTTATGATTGCAATAGTACTTATGCAAAATACTTCAAAAATGCTTCAAAAAAATGTATTAGTTAGAAAGCCTATAGGTATTGAAACTGCAGGTTCATTAAATGTATTATTTAGTGATAAAACTGGTACAATTACAAAAGGTATGCTTGAAGTTGTAGAATTTTTTGATGGTGACATAAAAGATTCATATAAAGACAGTGAAAATATAAATGAACTTGTTAATCTTTGTATTGGTAAAAATACAGCAGCTATGTTTGATGGAGAAGGCAAGGTAATTGGTGGTAATGCAACAGATAAGGCACTTTTATCATTCTTAGGTAAAGAAAAGTCTGAAAAGTATTCTCAAACAGAAGTTTTGAAAGTTCAAGAATTTAATTCTTCTAACAAGTATTCAGCAGCAGAACTTAATGGAAAAACAGTCTATAAAGGAGCTCCAGAAAGATTACTTTCAAAGGCAACTAAGTATATAAATGCTGAAGGTAAAGTAGTAGATATAGATAAAGACAAAATAAATGCTAAGATAGATGCTTTAGCAGAAAAAGCAATGAGAGTTTTAGGATTTGCATATAGTGAAAGTTCTCTTTCTGAAAATGAATTACCAAATGATTTAATAATTGTAGGATTTGTTGGAATAAGAGATGATGTTAGAGAAGAAGCAAAAAGAGCAATAAAAGAAGTTAGAGGTGCAGGAGTTCAAGTTGTTATGATTACTGGTGATAGAAAAGAAACAGCAGTAGCCATAGCCAAAGATTGCGGACTTATAGAAAGTGAAGAGGATATTGCACTTACATCAGATGAACTTAATAAAATGAGTGATGAAGAAGTAAAAAATATTCTTCCTAAGCTAAGAGTTATTGCAAGAGCACTTCCTACCGATAAATCAAGAATGGTAAGATTAACTCAAGAACTTAATCTTGTTTGTGGTATGACAGGTGATGGTGTTAATGATGCACCAGCATTAAAGAGAGCAGATGTTGGTTTTGCTATGGGATCTGGTACTGATGTGGCAAAAGAAGTTGGGGACATAGTTATTTTAGATGATAACTTTAAATCAATTGAAAATGCAATACTTTATGGTAGAACAATTTACAATAACATATTAAAATTTATAAAATTCCAATTAACTATTAATGTTGCTGCTGTTGTAATATGTGCTGTTACTCCATTTTTAGGAATTGACCAACCACTTGGTATAATTCAAATGCTTTGGATTAACCTTGTAATGGATGGACTTGGAGCTTTAGCCCTTGGTGCAGAACCTGCACTTTCTAAATATATGCAAGAAAAACCAAAGTCTAGAACACAAAGTATTATTTCAAAGAAAATGATGACACAAATTAGTTTAGCAGCTGCTTGGATTATAGCTGTAAGTTTAGTATTTTTATTTGCTCCATTTATGAAGGATTTATTTACTGTAAATGGAGAGTATGATAAATTGCTTCACTTTACAGGATATTTCTCATTATTTGTATTTTCAGCAGTATTTAATGGATTTAATGTAAGAAATGATAGTTTTAATGTTCTAAAAAATGTAAAAGAAAATCTAGGATTTCTTAAGGTAATGGGAATTATTGCAGTAGTCCAAGTGTTAGTTTCAACTTTTGGTGGAGAATTATTTGAATGTGAAGCTATTGGAATAAAGCAATGGGGTATAGTTTTATTACTTGCATTTACAATAATTCCATTTGATATGATAAGAAAAGCAATTACAAATAAGTTAGTTCAAGAATAATTTAAATAATAGACAAGAGGGAGTTTTCTCTCTTGTTTTATAAAATAAATGTAAATGTTTAAATGGAGGGATGTTTATATGGCATTAACTGATAAGGTAAAAGAAATAAGTGAAGAAATTAAAAAAACTGTTGAAGAAAGTGGAATAAAGGATACTGCAATAAGTGCTGGAATGATAATAACAGATACAGCTAAAAAAGGGAAAGAAACAATTGAAAATAAAATAGAAGAAAATAGACAAAAGCTTCAGGAACAAAGGCAATTTTTAAGTGATGTTCAAAATGAAACATATACTAGAATAGCAGAAAACAGTGTTTTATATGGAAAGTCAATGTTTTTAAATGTTTCGTCTAGTAAGCTACTATCATATTGCAATGACTTTAATAAAAATATATATAATTTTTATAAATCAGAAATTAAGAAACCATTGTATTTTTCGCAATCAATACCAGCAAGAACAATTGAAAAAATCAAAAATATATATGAGTTTAAAGATGATACAGAAGAAATATTAATGTGTTATTATGGAGGTAGTAAAGACAATTATGTTCTTACAACTAATTGTTTTTATTTTAACATAAAGCATTATAATGAAACTTTAATTTATACATTATCAATTGATTTAGATAAAATAAGTGAAATAGAAATAGATGATGTTACAAATGATTTAAAAATAAATGATGTACCTCTATTTAAAGTTGATGAAGATAAAAAGTACATATTAAATAAATTTTTTAGTAAACTAAAAGCACAAGATTTATCTTTTAGTGATGATGAAATATCAAAGGAAATTGAAAAATTAATAGATATTGATGAATTAGAAAAAATAAAAGAATCTATGAGTTTAAGTGAAAAGTTCATATATTTTGCAAGGTCATATAATAAAAATAGTGAAAGTATAATTTGCACAAGTAATAAATTAATTATAAAATCTTTAAAAGTAGATGGAATTACAGTTGTAAATAGTATATTATATAAGAATATAGATTATATAGATATAGAAGATTTAAATGATGCCATATCTATACTTAATATATTTAAGCAAGGTTCATTAGAAATTATATATAAAGGATCCAAAATAAAAATAAATAATATAGCATTAGAAGATGCTAAAAAGATAGTTGAAATAGTTAATGGATTAAGAAAAAATAATGATGATTGTATTAATCTTAACAAAGAATCTAGCGAAGATATATTTGTTAAAATAGAAAAGCTTTCTAAATTAAAAGATATGGGAGCTATAAATGAAGATGAATTTAATGAAAAGAAAAAAGAATTACTTGCAAGAATTTAAATAAAAGGAATTAGTAATGAAAAAATATAAGAGAATCTACATTGAAATAACTAATATATGCAATTTAAATTGTCATTTTTGCCCTAAAACAAAAAGAAAATATAAATTTATGAATATAAAAGAATTTGAAAAAATATTATATGAAATTAAACCTTATACAGATTATATATTTTTTCATCTTATGGGAGAACCTCTTTTAAATGATAATATAGGTGATTTTTTAGAATTGTCTTATAAAATGGGGTTTAAGGTTAATTTAACAACTAATGGTACACTGATAAATAATAGAAAAAACATTTTATTAGAATCAAAGGCTCTAAGACAAATTAATTTTTCGCTTCATAGTTTTGAAGCTAATGATAATGAAATAGACTTTTATGAATATGTAAATAACATTATATCATTTGTAAAGGAAGCAAAAAGCAATACTAATATTATATCAGCCTTAAGGTTATGGAATTTTAACAGTAGTATATTAAAGGGAGAAAATAACCTTAATGAGGATATTATAAATATTATTAAAAATGAATTTTCATATAATGGTGATTTACTAGAGAAATTAAATAAAAATAATTCAGTTAAAATTTCTGATAGGATTTATATAAATGGTGCAGAAAAATTTAGTTGGCCTAATATAAATATACAAGAAATAAGTGATAGAGGTTTTTGTTATGGGATTAGAAGTCATGTGGGCATATTAGTTGATGGGACAGTTGTACCTTGCTGTTTAGATAGTGAAGGCAATATTCCTCTTGGAAATATTTTTGAAAAAGATTTTGAATCTATAATAAATGGTGATAGAGCAAAAAATATGTTTAATGGATTTTCTCAAAGAAAAAAAATAGAAAAATTGTGTAGAACCTGCGGTTATAGCACAAGATTTTAAGAAAAATGCATCCTAAATTTTGGGGTGCATTTTTTTGTTGAAAATAATTTATTGACAGTGTATAATTAGCAAGAAAATTAATAATAATAGTAAAAATGCATAACATATGAATGTACATTTTAAAATTTATTTACACAAAAGGAGACACTATGACAGAAAATAATAATGACAGTTTAATGATTGATGTTTTGGAAAAGGTGCCATTTAAGAAAGCTTTTCCTCTTAGTTTTCAACATTTATTTGCTATGTTTGGATCTTCCATTTTAGTTCCCATAATGTTTAATATTGATCCTACAACAGTACTCTTTTTTAATGGTATAGGAACACTTTTGTATGCACTTATTACAAAAGGAAAGATTCCTGCATATTTAGGTTCAAGTTTTGCATATCTTTCACCAGTATTGCTGCTTATGGGAGAAGGATATAATTTTCAAACTATCCAAGGTGGTTTTGTAGCAACAGGCCTTGTATTTGTTCTTATTGCTATAATTGTAAAATTTACTGGTACAGGTTGGATTAATAGATTGTTTCCACCAGCTGCTATGGGAGCTATAGTTGCTATTATTGGACTTGAACTTGCAAGTTCTGCTGCTGATATGGCAGGATTTCCAGTAGGAGGAAGTAATACAACTGAATTTAATGGAACATGGGTACTTGTGTCTATGATAACTTTAGCAGTAGTTGTATTTGGAAATGTTTTATTTAGAGGATTTTTTAAGATTATCCCTATTCTTATAGGTGTAATAGTAGGATATATAGTATCATATTTTACTGGCTTAGTAGATTTTACACAAGTTAGAGAAGCAAGCTTTTTTACACTTCCTAATATTCAGCTTGCACATTTTGATGTAAAGGCAATATTAACTATTGTTCCAGCAACCTTTGTTGTTATTGCAGAACATATAGGTCATCTTAAGGTTACAAGTAGCATTATAGGAAGAGATTTAACAAAAGATCCAGGCCTTGATAGGTCACTTTTAGGTGATGGACTTTCAACAGTTATTTCAGGAATGTTTGGCTCAGTTCCTACAACAACATATGGTGAAAATATTGGAGTTATGGCACTTACAAAAGTTTATAGTGTATATGTTATCTGTGGAGCTGGCATAATATCTGTAATTTTAGGCTTTTCAGGGAAAATATCAGCCCTTATTAGCACTATTCCAACACCAGTTGTAGGAGGAATTAGCTTATTATTATTTGGTACTATTGCTGTGTCTGGGCTTAGAACATTTATAGAAGAAAAAGTTGATTTTTCCAAATCTAGAAATTTGATTTTAGCATCTTTAACATTTATATCAGGCCTTAGTAATATTACTATTCCTTTAGGTTCAGTAGAACTTTCTGGAATGGGGCTTGCAACAATAGTTGCTATGATAGTAAGTATATTATTTATTATATTTGATAAGCTTGGAATAATGAATGAAAAATAACATAAAAAAAGCGCCTAGGCGCTTTTTTTATTGTGAGATTATTTCAAGTTCTTTAAGAGATATATCTAAAACTTTAAATGAATGAGTAAGTGCACCAACAGATATATAATCTACACCAGCTTCTGCATAGTCTTTTATATTATCTATTGTAATATTACCAGAACATTCAACAATAGCTTTATGATCAATTAGCTTAACCATTTCTTTTACCATTGAAGGTGTCATATTATCAAGCATTATTATATCAGCCTTTGCTATTAATGCTTCTAAAACTTCAGATTTATTTTCTGTTTCTACTTCAATTTTACTTGTAAAAGAACAATTTTTTCTTGCAAGCTTTATAGCATTTACTATTCCACCAGCTGCATCTATGTGATTATCTTTTATTAAAACTGAATCTGATAGAGAAAATCTGTGATTTGCACCGCCTCCACATAAAACTGAATATTTATCTAAGTTTCTATATAATGGAGTTATTTTTCTTGTATCTACTACTTTAGCATTAGTAGATACAATTTTATCAGCATAAGCTTTTGTAATAGTTGCTATTCCACTCATTCTTTGCATTAAATTAAGTGCAATACGTTCGCCTATTAATACATTTCTTGTATTTCCAGTAACTAAAGCTATTTTTTCACCTTTAAAAACAGTGTCACCATCTTTTTTAAAGGCTTCAACTTTAACATTACCAAGTAATTCAAATACTCTTTTAAATACTGGAAATCCACATATTATTCCATCTTCTTTAGCAATTAAATTAACTTTACATATACTTGTAGGACTTATAATGCTATCTGTGGTAATATCACCAAATGGAGCATCTTCTTTTAGTCCTTCTTTTATGATATTATCAACAATTAAGAAGTTTAACATAATTTTCATCCACTCTTTCTTTTAAAAATTCAATAAGGGCTTCTCTGCTTGGACTTTCAGCATTACAGTTAAATAATTCATCATTTATTTTATGTGCACATCTATATCCAAATACTATTCCTTCAAGTAATGAATTACTTGCAAGTCTATTGCTTCCATGAACTCCAGTACAAGCAGTTTCACCTAAGGCATAAAGATCCTTTAAGCTTGTTTCTCCATATAAGTTAACTTTAATTCCCCCCATTGCATAATGATGAGCAGGAGATACAGGTAACATATCTTTTTCCATTGCATAACCTCTTTTTAAACATTCATCATAAAGATATGGAAATCTCTTCATAAGGAAATCTTTCTTTAAATGAGTCATATCAAGGTATACATATGGAGTTTCAGGAGTTTTTGCTATTTGTTTAAGTATTGCACGAGACACAACATCACGTGGCTTTAGAGAATCAACAAATTCAGCTCCCTTTAAATTTCTTATTTTTCCACCTTCACCACGTAATGATTCAGACAATAAAAGTCTTTTTCCTATAGAATCTTTTTCATATAGTACAGTAGGGTGAAGTTGAAGATAATTAATATCTTTTATTGTTATTCCATTTTTTAATGCTATGGCAATTCCATCACCAGTTAAAGAAGGAAAGTTTGTTGTAGATTTAAATAATCCTCCAAGACCACCAGTTGCAAGAATTGTACGTTTGGCATGAATTTGAAGGTTCTCACCTTTATATGAACATATTCCACCAGTACAAACATTATCTGTTTTAATAATATCAAGTAAAGTGCAATGTTCTAGGACACTTATATTATCTCTTGTTTCAAGTTCTTTAAATAAAGATTCCATAAGATATTTTCCTGTTTCATCTTTAATGTGTACAATTCTAAAGGTGCTGTGACCACCTTCTCTAGTATAGTTTAAGGTACCATCTTCGTTTCTATCAAATGGCACATTAAGATTTATAAGTCTTTTTATATTTTCTCTAGATTCAGAAACTAATGTTTCAACAGCATCAGTATCATTTTTATAGTTACCAGCAGCAAATGTATCATCCATATAGGCTGGCATATCTTCATTATTTAATGCAGTTGATATTCCTCCTTGTGCTAAATAAGAATTACAATCTCTTAAATTTTCTTTGCATATTAATAGTACACGTAAGTTTTTGTCAATATTAAGGGCAGAATATACTCCAGCAACACCAGATCCTACGATTAATACATCACAAGTTTTAATCATTATTATCTATCTCCTAACACATGCATGTTTTTTAGTGCATTAAGCGCTTTTAATCTTTTTTCTTCATCTATAATTATTTCATTAGATTCATTTTTTAAGCAGTCATATAATTCTTGAAGAGTTGTCATTTTCATATTAGGACAAATCATTGAATTTTTTAGAGGAATAAATGTTTTGTTAGGATTCTTTGTTTTCATTTGATACAAAACTCCCTCTTCTGTAACTACTATAAATCCTTTTGATTTTGAATTTGTTGAATAAGTAATAAGTTCAGAAGTGCTTCCAATGTAATCAGAAATAGATCTTACTTCTTTATTACATTCAGGATGACATATTACTTCAAAATCAGGATATTTATTTTTTAGCTCAAGAACTTCTTCCTTTGTTACTCTTTCGTGTGTTGGGCAAAATCCTTGATAAAGAATAAATTTCTTTTCAGGGAAGAACTCACTAATATATCCTCCAAGGTTTCTATCTGGAATAAATATTATTTCATCTTCTTCAATGTTTTTCATAATTTTAAGTGCAGATGATGATGTTACACAAACATCAGACAAAGCTTTAATATCAAGGTTAGTATTAATGTAACTAATAACCTTGGCATTTGGATGTTCTTTTTTCATATCATTAAGCTTGTCCACTAATGCCATGTCAGCCATTGGACATCTTGCTTCTTTTGCAGGAAGCAAAACTTTCTTGTTTGGTGAAAGAATTTTTGCACTTTCTGCCATAAATCCAACTCCGCAAAATACAATAAGATTAGAATCAGATTCAACAGCTTTTTTACTTAGAAAGTATGAATCTCCAACTATATCAGCAATTTCTTGTATTTCTTGTCTTTGATATAAATGAGCTAATATAAGGGCGTTTTTTTCTTTTTTAAGTTTTTTTATTTCGTCTATAATATTCAATTTAATACAACTCCTTGAATTAGGTAAAAAAATATATACTTATTATAGTTTAAATTAAAATATGGATAATTGTCAATAAAAATAAACTAATAAGTATAAAAAAAGTATAATTGGTTATAATTTGAGGTATAAGTAAAGGAGTGGTACGTAATATGAAAATTATTATAAAAAGAATTATTATGATATTAATGGTGATTTTTACATTATTTTATACAAGTTATATAGTTACAAGTATTAAAAGTCAGTATAAAAAGAATCAAAATGATATTTTACAAGAGCAAAATAATAAAAACAAAATATTAAGTAATAATGTTAAAATTTCTCTATTTAAGGGTGATATTTTAGAAAAACAAAAGTCCCTTTCTGATTTAAAAAAAGATTTAAACTTAGATGATGATTTGTCAGAACAGAAATTAGGAGAAGCTCTTGAAACTTTAGGATATTCATTAGAAAGTGAAACAGGGTCAGAATATATATATAAGAGGGATGTAAAGGATAGTGCTGAAGCCAATAAGTATTATATAAAAGAATATGATGGATATTTAGCAATATTTAAATGTGATGAAGAGGGTAATTTATTTATTGAAGATAAAGACAAGGATGTATATAGAAATTCTATAAAATTTAAAGATTTACCAGAAGGAGATAAGGAAATGATTAATAATATGCAACTTGTATATAATACAAAAGAAGAGGCACAATTAGATATTTCAGATATTATTTCATAAATATAAATTTAGACATTATAATTTTAGTGACAAGAAAAATAAAGTTAATGGTGGTTAGGTTATGAAAGCAAACCACTTGAAGGATGGGGAAATGGTGGAGCAATTCAATATGAATTTAGTCTTACGGTTGAACAATTAGAAAGATTAGGTCTGCTTAAGGAAATCAAATAAGAGGATAGAGTATGAATATAAACGAGGCAATAAAAATTATACATGATGAGAAATTACAAGATTATAATTTGAATGAAGAAAGGAATAATAGAGAAAATGAAGTTGTATTAAGGTATGAGAATGATAAATGGATTGTTTATGTAACAGATGAGAGAGCGAGTAAGATTACAAATTCACAAGATATTTATTCAGATGAGGAAGAAGCATTAGATGATTTTATTGATAGATTAAGAGCTGATAAAATATTGAGAGAGTTATAAAATGATGATGTAGCTAAAACAGTAAAGAATGTAGATAAAGCAGAAGATGTTGCATAGAAAAGTATGGAGCTGAAAATGTAGAGTGGGTTACAAATACAACAGAAGGAAGGCTTGCATTAAGAGAAAGAGTACTTAATAATATAAATGAAAGCAAAATAGCTAGAGAAAGTTCTGAATATAAGAGAGTTAAGAGGGCGTATGAAAAATAAAATTGGGAGTTGTGAAATAAATAATGTTGTTGATGATAATAATAACCATAGAGCAATTAGAATTAAGAATACCAGATAAATTTTTAGAAGCTAATGGTTGGAAATAGAATGCATAATTTAGAGGTATGTAACTGCATAATATGGAATATTAAGTTCAATAGTAAGTGATTTAAAGCAATATAATGAAGCAATAGGAAGTATATGCCTTAAATGAAGCAATGTTAGCTCATGGAGGGGTTAAAGTATGGAAAATAAAATATTGACAAAAGAGTATGTCTTAAAGAATGGAATAGATTTTGATGATGATATTTTAGAACAAGAATATTTAAGTGATAGAATTTTAGATAACTCAAAAGAATCAGGTGGAAAACCATTTACAGGATTAACCTATGAAACTTATCCAAATGGAAATTTGGCATATTATTGTTTTTATAAAAATGGTTTTTCGGATGGGGATTTTATTGAGTTTTATAATGATGGAAAAGTAAAGAGTATGCAGTATATGCAAAGAGGAAGAACTTTTGGCATTGAGAAAAGAATTGGTATAATAATGGCATATTAAAATCGGAAGGCAGATATGAATATGGTGTATGTTTAACATTAAAAGAATGGGATGAAAAAGGAAATTTAATAAAGGAAAAATCAGAACCAACTGAAGATGATATAAAGATTAGAGTAGGAAAGAAAAAATTCTAGGATATGTAATGTTTCCTGAATAAAAAGTGTCTAGATGCAAATTCTTGGCACTTTTTATTTTTGTTATAGATTGCAAAAAGTCTATTGAAACATAATAAGTAAAATGATAAAGTATAATATAGACTTATGAGAACATACTTTCACATGGAGGGGTATATGTACGAGTATATAAAAGGAAAATATATAGATATAAATAAAGATTATGTAATTATAGAAAATAATAAAATTGGTTATAAAATATATACTTCAGGAGCTACTATGGCTGAAATGCCAGAATCAGGACAAGAAACTATGCTTTATTTAGAACAAATAGTTAGAGAAGATTTTATAGGACTTTATGGTTTTACTACAAGAGAAGAACTTGAAATGTTTAAGCTTTTAATAAGTATTAGTGGGGTTGGAGCAAAGGCTGCTTTGTCTCTTCTTTCTATATGCAGAGTAAATAGTTTAAAGTATGCTATTATTTCAGAAGATCAAAAGCTTATTATGAGGGCACCTGGTATAGGAAAGAAAATGGCAGGAAGAATTGTTTTAGAACTTAAAGATAAATTAAAGAAGGAAGATAAGGTAGTAGAAAGTAGCTCATTAGATTTATCACAAGAATCAAATTATAATGAAAATACAAATAATAATATAAATGAAGCTATTTCTGCTCTTGTAACTTTAGGATATACAGAAAAAGAAGCTGAAAGTGCAGTAAGTAAAGCAGATAAAAACGAAACAGTAGAAAATATTATAAAAAGTTCATTAAAAGCATTAATGGGATAGGAGGTTTTACCTTATGGAGAGAATTATTACTCCAGAAGAATTAGAAGAGGATTCCATAGGATTAAGCTTAAGACCGCAAAAAATAAGTGAGTATATAGGACAAAGAAAAGTAAAAGAAAAATTAAATATTTTTGTAAAGGCTGCTAAAAAGAGAAATGAAGCTTTAGATCATGTACTTTTATATGGGCCTCCAGGTCTTGGTAAAACCACTCTTGCCAATATTATAGCAAAGGAAATGAGTGGTGATTTGAAAATAACCTCAGGTCCTGCAATAGAGAGAGCAGGGGATTTAGCTGCTATTTTAACTACACTTAAAGATAATGATGTTTTATTTATTGATGAAATACACAGACTAAATAGAAGTGTAGAAGAAATACTATATCCTGCTATGGAAGATTATGCTTTAGATATAGTAATTGGAAAAGGAGCTGCAGCAAAATCTATAAGGCTTGATTTGCCTAGGTTTACTTTAATAGGAGCAACTACAAGAATTGGAATGCTTACTTCTCCACTTCGTGACAGATTTGGAGTGTTATGCCCTATGGAGTATTATGAAAATGAAGAATTAAAACAAATTATTATACGAAGTGCTATGGTACTTGGGTGTGATATTACAGAAGAAGGTGCCTTTGAAATTGCAAGAAGGTCAAGAGGTACCCCTAGAGTTGCTAATAGACTACTAAAAAGAGTTAGAGATTATGCAGAAGTTTGCTCAGATAATGTAATAAGTTTAAAAGAAGCTAAAAAAGCTCTAGATATTCTTGAGGTAGATAATGAAGGGTTTGATAGGGTAGATAATAATATTTTAAAGGCAATTATTGATAATTTTAATGGTGGCCCTGTAGGTATAGAAACATTATCATATTTTATAGGTGAGGAACTTGGTACAATAGAAGATGTTTATGAACCTTATCTTCTTCAAAAAGGTTTTATTATAAGAACATCAAGGGGAAGAGTTGCTACAGATAAAGCTTATAAACATTTAGGAAGAAGCAAGAAAAAAGGTGATTCAAAACAACAAAGTTTTTTTAAAGATAAGGAGTAGAGTATTAAATGAAAGCAAGTGAATTTGATTTTTATCTTCCAGAGGAGCTTATAGCTCAGCATCCTTTAGAAAAAAGAGATGAATCAAGATTAATGATTCTTGATAAAAAAACAGGAGAAATAGAGCATAAAAAATTTTATAATATTATAGACTATTTAAATGAAGGTGATACTCTCGTTTTAAATAATACAAGGGTTTTACCAGCAAGATTAATAGGTGAAAAAGAAAATACAGGTGGAAAAATAGAATTTTTATTACTTAAGAGAATAGATAAAGATAGATGGGAATGTTTAGCAAAGCCTGGTAAAAGTGCAAGAGTAGGTAGAAAGTTTACTTTTGGAGATGGAAAACTTAAAGCAGAAGTAGTAGATGTTCTTGAAGATGGTAATAGAATAGTTGAATTTAAGTATGAAGGAATATTTGAAGAGGTGTTAGATGCTTTAGGGGAAATGCCACTTCCACCATATATTCATGAAAAACTAGAAGATAAAGAAAGATACCAAACAGTATATTCTAAGGAAGAAGGGTCTGCAGCAGCACCAACAGCTGGACTTCATTTTACAAAGGAACTTTTGCAAAAAATCAAAGATAAGGGCGTAAATGTAGTTTATTTAACTCTTCATGTAGGACTTGGAACTTTTAGACCAGTTAAGGTTGAAAATATAGAAGATCATGAAATGCATTCTGAGTATTATACTATGTCAAAAGAAACAGCCAATATAATAAATGAAACAAAGAAAAAAGGCAAGAGAGTAATATCAGTTGGAACAACATCAACAAGGACTCTTGAAACAATTGGTGATTCAAATGGAATAGTAAGAGAAGCTAGTGGCTGGACTAATATATTTATTTATCCTGGATATAAATTTAAAGTTGTAGATAATTTAATAACTAATTTTCACTTGCCAGAATCAACTCTTATAATGCTTGTATCAACTCTTGCAGGCAAGGAACATGTATTAAATGCTTATAATGAAGCAGTTAAAGAAAAATATAGATTTTTCTCCTTTGGAGATGCTATGTTTATAAAGTAAGGAGTGAAATATTTGTCAAAAAGATATACATTAATAAAAAAAGACGGTAAAGCTAGAAGAGGAAGATTTGTTACTCCTCATGGTACCATTGAAACACCTGTATTTATGAATGTAGGAACTCTTGCAGCCATAAAGGGTGCAGTATCTACAATGGATTTAAGGGAAATTGGATGTCAAGTTGAGCTTTCTAATACATATCACCTTCATTTAAGACCTACAGATAAGGTTGTAAAGGAACTTGGAGGAATACATAAATTTATGAATTGGGATAAACCAGTTCTTACTGATTCTGGTGGATTTCAAGTGTTTTCTCTTGCACAAATGAGAAAAATTAAGGAAGAAGGAGTTTATTTTAATTCACATATAGATGGTCATAAAATATTTATGGGACCAGAGGAATCTATGCAAATTCAAAGTAATTTAGCATCTACAATAGCTATGGCTTTTGATGAATGTATTCCTAATCCATCACCTAGAGATTATGTTATAAATTCAGTTAATAGAACAACAAGATGGCTTAAAAGATGTAAAGTAGAAATGGATAGACTTAATTCTCTTCCTGATACAATAAATAAAGAACAACTTTTATTTGGAATAAATCAAGGTGGAGTTTATGATGATATTAGAATAGAACATGCAAAGGAAATTGCAAAGCTTGATTTAGATGGATATGCTATTGGTGGTCTTGCAGTAGGAGAAACTCATGAAGAAATGTATAGAATAATTGATTCTGTGGTTCCACATTTGCCAGAAGATAAGCCAATATATTTAATGGGTGTTGGAACACCAGAAAATATATTAGAAGCAGTAGACAGGGGAGTAGATTTCTTTGATTGTGTACTTCCTGCAAGAAATGGAAGGCATGGACATTTATTTACTGATGAAGGTAAAATAAATATTATGAATGCTAAATTTGAATTAGATAGTAGGCCTATTAATGAAGGATGTAACTGTCCTGCATGCAAAAATTATACAAGAGCTTATATAAGACATTTATTTAAAGCTAAAGAAATGCTTGCTATGAGACTTGCTGTTCTTCATAATTTGTATTTCTATAATAATCTTATGAAGGAAATAAGAGATGCAATAGATGGTGATTATTTTAAGGAATATAAAGAAGAAAAGTTAAGAAATTGGAGTATTAATAAAAAGTAATCACATTTAATTTATTTTGTTGACAAAAAGAATAAATAATTGTAAACTACTCTACAAGACATTAGAAAAAGTCAAAAATATTAAAGAAAGTGGTGTTTTAAATGCAAACAATAATATCGTTTCTTCCTATTATATTGGTATTTGTTGTAATGTATTTTCTTATGATAGTACCAGAAAAAAAGAGAAAAAAACAATACGACGCTATGCTTGAAGCTCTTCAGCTTAATGATGAAGTTATGACAAGAGGCGGGGTTCTTGGAAAAATAGTTGCTTTAGATGATGATTCTTTAGTTCTAGAATCAGGACCTAATAAAACTAGAATTAGATTTTCTAAAAATGCTGTGGCCAATAAAGTATATAAAGATAATGAAAAAGAAGATAAGAAAAAAGTAGATTAATTTGAATAGTGCCTCCTAATAATTCATATTATGAATTATTAGGAGGTGTTTTTATGAAATTAAGAGCATTAAAAGGTATAGGAAGAGGAAGTTTATGTTCTATAATATTATATTGTTTGCTTGTATTTATTCTTTCAATAATTATGATGTCTTTAAATGTAGATGAAAAATATTATAAATTCTTATACTCATTTATTTCACTTTTAGCCTTAGCAGCAGGAAGTGTATTTGCTGCTAAATATAATGGAAAAAGAGGCTTCTTAATGGGATTTGCTGTTTCAATAATTTTTTCATTTTTTTTAGCTTCTATAACTTTTTTAAGTACTGGGAAAATAGAAATAAATGGAGAATTGTTAAAGAGAATATTAATTGATGGAATTTTGGGGATATTTTGTGGTAGCCTAGGTGTTAATCTTTGACACAAATTATGTAAATATATACATTAACCATAAAAAAACTTTATTATGGTAATTTGGTATGCTATAATATCATTATGTGTTAAATATAGTTATAAAGCTTAGGAGGAGAGAAATGAAAACACGTAGAAACAAAGCTAAAAAAAGTAGCGTAATAATAATGATTGTTTCTGTAATCGTAATCGGTTTTCTTGCTTTTACTGCTTTTAAGGGGTTAAATATCTTTGGGGTATTTGAAATAAAACCTTTTTCACAAGTAATAAAACAAGGACTTGATCTTCAAGGTGGAGTTTCAGTTGTAATGGAAATTCAGGACGAGGATGTTACAAGCGAACAATTAAATAATACAAAAGAGCAATTAGAACTTAGAGTAAATAAAGTGGGGGTATCTGAAACTGTTGTTACAACAGAAGGAGATAAGAGAATAAGAGTTGATATTCCAGGTCAATATGATTCTTCTGAAATTGTTAATAGCTTAAGCCAAAGTGGTGAATTAACATTTACATCACCAGATGGAGATGTTTTATTAACTGGTTCAGATGTATCAAAGGCAACAGTTGTAACAAATTCAGAAACAAGTAAAATAGAAATTCAATTAGAGATGACAGAAGATGGTAAGTCAAAATTTGCTGATGCTACATCAAAATATGTTGGTCAAGCAATTTCAATTAAGATGGATGATGAAGTTTTATCAAGTCCAACTGTTCAAACAGCAATTACTGATGGAGTGGCACAAATTACAGGCGATTATACAGCTGAAAGTGCTAAAAGACTTGCAGGACTTATTAATTCAGGAGCACTTCCTGTTACAGTTAAAGCAGCTTCTGTTCAAACTGTTGGTTCTCAACTTGGAGCAGATGCACTTCCAAATGCATTAAAGGCATCAATTATAGGTATTGCTCTTGTATTTATATTTATGATTGTAGTTTATAGAATACCTGGTTTACTTGCTGATTTAGCTTTAGCATTATTTATATATATAGTACTTTTCATATTTGGTGAAGTAGGAGTTACACTTACACTTCCAGGTATAGCTGCATTAATGCTTACAATAGGTATGGCAGTAGATGCTAATGTGCTTATATTTGAAAGAACAAAAGAAGAATTAAAAAAAGGTATTTCAATAAAAACAGCTGTTCAAAAAGGATTTGAAAATGCAAGATCTTCAATTGTAGATTCAAATGTTACTACTATACTTGCAGCACTTGTTTTATATTTCTTAGGCTCAGGATCAGTTAAAGGTTTTGCAGTAACACTTCTTATAGGTGTTCTTGCAAGTATGTTTACAGCACTTACTGTAACAAGATTCTTTATTAAGAAATCTGTAGAAGCTAGATTTTTAAGCAAACTATCTCATTTTGGCGTTAAAAAGGAGGTAGTAGAAGAATGATAAAAGTAATTGAAAGAAAGAAAATATGGTTTTCAATATCAATTGGTATTATGATAATAGGACTTATATTTGGAATAATAAATGGAGTAAATATAGGTATTGATTTTAAAGGAGGAACTCAATTAGTCCTTCAATTAACAGATGATTACAATAAGCAAGAGGTTGATGAGATAACTGCAAAATATACTGATGATTATGTAACTAATACAGTTGATGGCTCTCAGTATCAAGTTAAATCTAGTAATTTAGATTCTGAAGCGGTTGGTAAATTAGTAGATGAATTAAAAGAAAAATATTCTCTTGAAGATGATATTGTTGTATCTCAAGATGAAATAGGTGCATCAATTGGAAATGAATTAAAAGAAAAATCATTAATAGCTCTATCTATAGCATTTGTAGTTATGCTTGTATATGTAGCTATAAGATTTGAAATAGATTTTGGTATAGCTGCTTTATTAGCATTATTCCATGATATATTAATTACTATTTCATTCTATACAATATTTGATATTCAAATTAATTCTCCATTTATTGCAGCAATACTTACTATAATAGGTTATTCAATGAATGATACAATAGTAATTTTTGATAGAATAAGAGAAAATGTTAAAAAATTCAGAGGAAAAGATTATTCAGAAGTTGCTAATATGAGTATAGGAGAAACTCTTAGAAGATCAATATATACTTCTTTAACTACATTATTTACAATAGTTTCAGTTTGTGTATTTGTTCCTTCTGTTAGAAACTTTGCAGTACCATTAATAGTTGGTATTGTTGCTGGTGCTTATTCTTCAATATTTATAGCATCACCAATTTGGGTTTTATTAAAAACAAGAAAGAGTAAAAAATCTAATAAATCAGATGAAAAAACAAAGATAAAGAAGAAAGAGTTAGCAAAGGCTTAATAAAAAGACTACTAAAAATGAATATTTTTAGTAGTCTTTTTTGTAAAATAGTTATTCCTGTAATATAAATTTGTTATATGATAATATATAAAAATAATATAAATCATTTTTGCAAAAAATGTTTGATATTATGACTAATATAATCTATAATATAAGTGTTTTCTTATTTTATGGAGGAATAATTAATGCGTAAATTTTGGGAAAGTATTTATAGTCCAAATTATATATCTGGATATAGTCCCTTTCTGCTTAAACATATGAATAAGGCTATAGAAAAATTATCTTATGCTATAAACAACAGAAAAAAAATAGTTGTTTATGGAGTACCATCTGTAGATGGTATTTGTGCAATAGCTTCTTTAAGTTTGTTACTTAGGTATCTTAATGCAGATGTTGAGTATTTAATTGCAGATAGTAGAGAAAATGGCCAGCTTATAGGTGCTGATGAAATAAAAAATGATATTGATTTTTTAGGAACCAATTTGTTAATTACACTAGGAGTTGATTTAGCATCTGATAATGAACTGGATTTGTGTAAAAAACTTGGAATTGATTTAATAGTATTAGAAAACAAAACTACGAATTCCAAGAAAGAATATGTTTACATTAATCCTAATCAGAAAGGTTGCCAGTATAGGTATAAGGATTTATCCCTTAGTGCATTAACCTTTAAAATTATGCAAGCTATTGCTATCTATTATAATATGAAGAGTATTAATAAGTATCTTGACTTAATATTAATTGGAGGGCATTCAGCTAGAGTTGGTAATGTTAAAGGCGAAAATGCAGTATTTTTAAAAGAAGGAAGAAGATTCTTAGATAATACAAATAATAAAGGCTTACAGGCAATAATGGAGACTAGTAATATTAAAATTATAGATAATAATAGTATAGAAAAGATTATTAATCTTATGACACCTGCAGATAATACTGTTGGTGTAGTTAGTAATGCAAGAATTGTACTTGAATTATTAACAACAAACGATATAGATAGAGCGGAACAAATATCAAAATACTTACATAATTTATAATATTTTAGGAGGGAGATTATGGATTTAAAAAGTAAGATAAGAATAGTTGAAAATTTCCCAAAAGATGGGATAAGCTTTAAGGATATTACAACATTAATAAATGATGGTGAAGCTTTAAAAGAATCTATAAACAAATTTGTTGAGTATTTAAAAGATAAGAACATAGATTTAGTAGTTGGTCCTGAAGCAAGAGGATTTATTTTTGGAGTGCCAGTTGCATATGCTTTAGGAGTAGGGTTTGTTCCAGTAAGAAAAAAAGGAAAATTACCTTGCGAAACTGTTGAAGTAAAATATGGACTTGAATATGGGGAAGATATTCTTCAAATTCATAAAGATGCTATAAAGAAAGGTCAAAAAGTAGCTATAATAGATGATTTATTGGCTACAGGAGGAACTATTGAAGCTGTAACAAAACTTGTAGAATCTACAGGTGCTGATGTTGTTTCATTAAACTTTTTAATTGAACTTACAGGACTTAAAGGTAGAGAAAAATTAAAGGGCTACGATGTAATGAGTTTAATAGATTATGAATTCTAAATATAAAAGACAAGAAAGCTTTTGGCTTTTCTTGTCTTTTTTCATTGAAAAAATAATAGTAATACTATATAATAATGACTATACGTAGTGGCTGGTTAGTGGTGACCAGCCTTTGATTTTAAAAATTAATAAAGGGGAGTTATCCTTATGATTGAAGAACTGCTAAAAAGTATTGATAAGAATTGCACAAATGTAGATAAAGAACTTGTAAAAAAAGCTTATTATTTTGCAAAAGAAGCACATAAAAATCAAATGAGGGAATCTGGTGAACCATATATAATTCATCCTGTAAATGTAGCTATAATATTATCAGAATTAGGAATGGATACAAGTACAATTGCTGCAGGACTTTTACATGATGTTTTAGAAGATACAGATTGTACATACGAAAAAATGGCAGAGATCTTTAACGTAGAAATTGCTAATTTAGTTGATGGAGTTACTAAGCTTAGCAAAATTGAGTATAAAACAAAAGAAGAACAACAAGCTGACAATGTTAGAAAGATGCTTCTTGCAATGGCAAAAGATATTAGAGTAATAATTATAAAACTTGCTGATAGACTACATAATATGAGAACTCTTAAATATAAGAAGAAAGAGAAGCAAAAGCAAAAGGCAAAAGAAACATTAGATATATATGCACCTTTAGCTCATAGACTTGGTATATCTAAAATTAAATGGGAACTTGAAGATTTATCTCTTAGGTATCTTCATGAAGAGGAATATTATGATTTAGTTCATCAAATATCTGAGAAAAGAGTTGAAAGGGAAAATTACATAGCAGTAATCATTAAAGACTTACATGAAAATTTGGAAGAGGCAGGAATAGATTCAGATATAGAAGGAAGGCCTAAACATTTTTATAGTATATATAATAAAATGGTAAAAAAGAATAAGAGTATTGAACAAATTTTTGATTTAACAGCCATTAGAGTGCTTGTTAATTCAGTTAAGGATTGTTATGGAGTACTTGGAATTGTTCATACTATTTACAAACCAATACCAGGAAGGTTTAAAGATTATATTGCAATGCCTAAAGCTAATATGTATCAATCTTTACACACAACAGTAGTTGGCCCCCAAGGTAAAACCTTTGAAATACAAATTAGAACATTTGATATGCATAAAACAGCTGAATATGGTATAGCTGCCCATTGGAAATATAAAGAAGGAAATTCAACAGCTGATGATAAGGACAAAAATTTTGAAAAGAAGCTTGTATGGCTTAGGGATATGCTTGATTGGCAAAAAGAAACATCAGATGCAACTGAATTTATGGAAGAATTTAAAATAGACTTATTTTCAGATGAAATATTTTTATTTACGCCAAAAGGTGTAGTTATTAATCTTGCAAGTGGATCAACACCAATAGATTTTGCATACAGAATTCATACAGATATTGGAAATAAATGCGTTGGAGCTAAGGTAAATGGAAAAATTGTTCCACTTGACTATAAATTAAAAACAGGTGAAATTGTAGAAATAATAACTTCTCAAAATTCTAAAGGACCAAGTATGTCATGGCTTAATATAGCAAAAACAAATCAAGCTAAGAGTAAAATTAAGTCATGGTTTAAAAAGGCAAAGAAAGAAGAAAATATAGTTAGAGGTAAAGAGCTTTTAGAAAAAGAGATGAAAAAACAAGGTGTTCATTTTACTGAAATTGCCAAAGGTGAAGTTTATGAAAAAATGAAAAAAAGGTATAATATTCATGCCATAGATGATTGGTATAATCTTGTTGCAACTGGTTCAATTTTAGCATCTACTTTTGTATCTAGATTAAAAGAAGTAAATGCTCCTGAAAAAGATAAACAACATAGTGATGCCGAGGCATTAAAGTTAGTAGAGGAACAAATTGAAAAAAATGAAAGTAATCCTACAAAAAATACTGAATCAACTAATAGCTATGGCGTTACAGTAAAGGGTGTAAGTAATGTTATGGTTAGATTTGCTAGATGCTGTAGTCCTGTGCCAGGTGATAACATATTAGGATATATTACAAAAGGCAGAGGGGTTTCTGTTCATAGAGCTGATTGTGCAAATCTTAGAAATTTAATAAAAACAGATAGTGATAAGGTAATTGAAGTAAGCTGGGGAGGTACAAAAGGCACATCTTACATTGCTGAAATAAGAATTAAAGCTGGGGATAGAATGGGAATATTAAGTGATGTTATTCAAATAATAAATGATTCTAAATTAGAAGTTAATGCACTTAATGCAAATGCAGGAAAAGGAAATGATGCATGCATTGATATAAAAGTAAAAATAAGTTCAGTAGAACAGCTTAAAGCTTTAATGAATAAAATACGTCATATAAAAGGTGTAGATGATGTATTTAGAATGAATAGTTAGGAGGACTTTTTCTTGAGAGCATTAATACAAAGAGTTTCATCTTCAAAGGTAGTTGTATCTGGAAAAGTTGTTGGAAGTATTGGAAGAGGATTTAATGTACTTATAGGAATAGCTAAAGATGATACTTTAGAGGATGTTTTATACATAAAAGATAAAATTTTAAACTTAAGAATATTTGAGGATGAAAATGAAAAAATGAATTTATCACTTAAAGATATAAAGGGAGAAATACTTGCAATTTCACAATTTACTTTATATGGTGATTGTAGAAAAGGTAGAAGACCTAATTTTATGAATGCCATGGCAGGAGAAGATGCTAAAAAACTTTATGATGAGTTAGTTTTAGAACTTAAAAAAAGCAATTTAAAAGTTGAAACAGGTATTTTTGGAGCAGACATGAAGGTTGATATTCAAAATGATGGACCTGTAACAATATTAATTGAAAGTAAAAATTAAAATTTAGTGAGGTGCTTAAATGATAATTAAAGCTGTTGAAGCAGGACCTATTCAAGCTAACTGCTATATATTAATGGATGAAGAAACAAAAGAAATAGTTATAATGGACCCAGGTGGAGAAGCAGAAATGCTTTCTGAAGAAATTGATAATTTTAAGGGAAATGTTAAATTTATAATTTTAACTCATGGACATTTTGATCATGTAGGTGCAGTAAAAGATTTATGTCAAAAATATAAAGTACCTTTTTATATATCTGCAGTTGATTATGAATATGTTCAAAAAGATGATTCTGGAATATTTGGAAAGTTACCTAATAATCCTTTGGTGATAAAAGAAGGAGATACAATATCTTTTGGAAAAAATACAATAAAAGTATTAGAAACTCCAGGACACACAAAAGGTGGATTAAGTTTTGTAATTGATGATAAAGTATTTACAGGAGATACATTATTTAGAGGCTCTATTGGAAGAACAGATTTCTTAGGCGGAGATTTTGATGAAATAATTAATAGTATAAAAACAAAATTATTACCTCTTGGAGATGATATAATAGTGTATCCTGGACATGGTCCTTCATCAACTATTGCATTTGAAAAAAGAAATAATCCTTATTTAGATTAGAGGGATAATAAATGGATGTAAATGTACAATTAAATGATTTTAAATATAGATATCATGTTTATCATGTATTTAATATATATAACCATTTAAAAAAGATAAATTTTTCAGAAACTACTGGCGATTATAAAATAAATATTTTTAAAGATAAGGTTACATTTGAATATAAAGATATTTTTGAAGAAGATTATTTTAATGAATATGAAAAACCAAAGGAAGTAGTAAAAAGGCTTATATTTAGGGAATTAAAAAAGATAACAAAGGATGAATATCCATGGGGAACTCTTATAGGCATAAGACCTTCAAAAATAGCATTAAAATTGCTTAGAGAAGGTAAAAATGAAAAAGAAATAAAAGATTACTTTTATAAAAAACATTATACAAGGGAAGATAAGGTAAAAATATGTATAGATGTTGCAAAATTTGAGGAAGCTCATGTAAATAAAGATCCAAGAAAAATATCAATATATATTGGAATGGCTTTTTGTCCTACAAGATGCCTTTATTGTTCATTTGCATCTAATCCAATAAATAGTGCTTTTTCAAAAAGTATGATAAAGCCTTATTTACAAGCATTAAAATATGAAATTAATGCTATAAATGAATATATAAATAATAATAATCTTGAAATTGAAACTGTATATTTTGGGGGAGGAACTCCCACTTCTGTAAGTGAGCAAGACTTTTCTTTTGTAATGAATCAAATATATAAATGTTTCATTAAAAATAGAAATGTAAAAGAATTTACAGTAGAATGTGGAAGACCAGATTCTATTACATTAAATAAGCTTAAGACTATGAAAAAGTGTAATGTTACAAGAATAAGTATAAATCCCCAAACTATGAATGATAAGACTTTAAAACTTATAGGAAGAAATCATACATCTCAAGATATAATTGACAAATTTAAAATGGCAAGAGATTTAGGGTTTGATGATATTAATATGGATATAATTATAGGACTTCCGGGAGAAGGATTAGAAGAAGCTAAAATTACTGTTTCTGAAATAGAAAAACTTTCACCAGATAGTATTACAGTTCATGGATTGTCATTAAAAAGAGGTTCTATTATGTTTGAAAACTTCATTTTAAAAAAGGGTCTTGGACTTAAAAGCCAGGAGGAAATAATGCAAATGTATGAAGAAAGTAAGAAACTTTCTAAGGATCTTAATTTGCATCCATATTATATGTATAGGCAAAAAAATATGGTTGGTAATATGGAAAATTTGGGATATGCTAAATATGGAAAAGAAAGTTTATATAATATAGAAATGATTGAAGATAAACAAACTATTATAGCAATAGGTGCAGATGCTGTTTCAAAAGTAGTATTTTTAGGGGAAGATAGAATCGAAAGATTTGGAAATGTTAAAGATGTAAGAGAATATGTAGATAGAGTGGAAGAACTTACCGAAGGAAAAATTGAACTTTTAGACACTTTATATAATAAATAGTATTATATTACAATTATTAGATACTTTAAAATATATATGATATAATAAAAAATGCAGTTAAGACGAAAGGAAGGATAAAAATGGGTGAATCTTTAAATGGATTAAAGAGAAGCATGTATTGTGGTGAACCTAGAGAAGAACACATTGGAAAGAAAGTTACTCTAATGGGATGGGTTCAAAGAAATAGAAATAAAGGTGGACTAGAATTTATAGTTTTAAGAGATAGAACTGGTTTTATGCAAGTAATATTTAGTGAAGATATAAATGCTGAAGCTTTTGAAAAAGCTAAAACAGTAAAACCAGAATATTGTATAGCAGTAACTGGTGAAATAGTAAAAAGAGAAGCTCCTAATAAGGATATGGAAACAGGAATGGTAGAGCTTCAATGTACTAGCATGAAAATTCTTTCTGAATCTGAAACACCACCAATAATGGTAGTTGAAGGATTAGATGCTTCAGAGCAAATAAGACTTACAAATAGATATTTAGATTTAAGAAGACCAGATATGCAAAGAATATTCTTTATTAGAAGTGCTGCTACAAAGGCTGCAAGAGATTTTCTTCATGATAATGGATTTTTAGAAGTAGAAACACCAATACTTACAAAATCAACTCCAGAAGGTGCAAGAGATTATTTAGTTCCTTCAAGAAATTATCCAGGTAAGTTTTATGCACTTCCACAATCTCCTCAATTATTTAAGCAGCTTTTAATGGTATCAGGATTTGATAAATATTATCAAATAGCTAAATGCTTTAGAGATGAGGATTTAAGAGCTAATAGACAACCTGAATTTACTCAAATAGATATGGAACTTAGTTTTGTAGAACAAGATGACATAATGGATTTAAATGAAAAATTTATTAAGCATATATTTAAGGAAGTAATAGGTTATGATGTTAAATTACCAATTCAAAGAATGACTTTTAAAGAGGCCATGGAAAAGTATGGTTCTGATAAGCCAGATATAAGATTTGGTATGGAAATACATGACTTAACTGATGTTGTAAAAGATGTAGATTTTAAAGTATTTAAAGGTGCAATAGAAAATGGTGGATCTGTTAGAGCATTATGCTTAAAAGGTGGAGCAAGTGTAGGTAGAAAAGATCTTGACAGATTTGGTGAATTTGTAAAAACATATAAGGCTAAAGGCTTAGCATATATTCAACTTAAGGAAGAAGGTATAAAATCTCCTATAGCAAAATTCTTAAAAGAAGAAGAAATAAATAATATTATATCAAAGATGGAAGCTGAGCAAGGTGATGCAATACTTATAGTTGCAGATAAGGATTCTGTAGTATTTCAAAGTCTTGGAGCTCTTAGATTAGAACTTGCTAAAAAGTTTGATTTAATAAAAGATAAAAATGAATTTAAATTTACATGGGTTACAGAATTCCCACTATTTGAATATTCAGAAGAAGAAGGAAGATATACAGCATGTCACCATCCATTTACAGCTCCAATGGATGAAGATATTGATTTTATAGAATCAGATCCAGGTAGAGTAAGATCAAAAGCTTATGACCTTGTTTTAAATGGTGAAGAACTTGGAGGAGGTTCTATAAGAATTCATGATATGGAACTTCAAGAAAGGATGTTTAAGGCCCTTGGATTTACTCAGGAAGAAGCTTGGAAAAGATTTGGTTTCTTACTTAGAGCATTCAAATTTGGACCACCACCACATGGCGGTTTAGCATTTGGTTTAGATAGAATGATTATGTTTTTAGCTGGTACTGATAATATAAAAGATGTTATTGCGTTCCCTAAAAACCAAAATGCATATTGTTATTTAAGTGATGCACCAAATGTAGTTGATCAAAAACAAATTGATGATCTTCAATTAGATATTAAGGTTTTAGGACAAGAAGAAGATAATAATTAAATTGTATAAATAACATAGTTGTTAAAAAATGAAAATGGGAGTGTTGCTTAGAAGTTTAAAACTGCTAAGTAGCACTTCTTATTTTTTTGACATTTAATATTAAATTTAACATAATATTAAAATTAGGTACATTCTTAGTTAAAAAATCCAAAATATAATATTTATTGTAGACTTATGATAAAATTTAAAAAAATTTTCATGTAAGCGAATACAAGGCACAGAAGAATATTGACTAATAGTCATAAAAATAATATACTATGTTTATCAAATGAATATTGGTCATTAAGGAGGATGATTTAAGTGAATTTTATACAAGTATTTGTTACAGATCTTAAACGAATGGTAAAAAGTAAATTGTTTTTAATTTCTGTAATAGCAATTATAATTGTACCAGTTTTATATTCTCTTCTATATTTAAAGGCCTTTTGGGATCCTTATGGTTCTCTTGATAATTTACCAGTTGCAGTGGTAAATTTGGATGAGGGTGCAACCTTAGATGGGGAAGAGGTAAATTATGGTGCTGATGTAGTTGATAAATTGAAAACAAACGACAAAGTTAAATGGGTATTTGTTTCAACAGAAGATGAAGCAGATGCAGGATTAAATGGAAGCAAATATTATGCTAAATTCCAAATTGACAAGGATTTTTCAGAAAAAGTAATTGCTGCAAAAAGTGGCACTCCTGAAAAAGCAGGTATGGAATTTGTATGCAACCAAAAGAAGAATTATTTAGCATCTCAGGTAACATCTAAAGTTCAAAGTGTTTTAAAAGAAGAAATAGTAAGTACAATAACAAATAATTATGTTACAGCTTCTTTTGATTCTTTATATGAAGTCAAAGACGGAATGATTAGTGCAGCAGATGGAAGTTCTAAAATAAATGATGGAATTAAAGAACTTTTAGCAAAGGTTCCAGAACTTAAAGATGGAGTAAATCAATTACAAGATGGTGCTAATCAATTATATGATGGACAATCATCATTAAATAATGGACTTGGACAATTAAATAATGGTCTTTATTCACTAAATGAAGCTTCACCACAATTGTCTAATGGTTCTTTATCTTTATATAATGGTATAGGTTCATTAAAAGATGGATTAAATACTATTAATGGTGGTTTAGCACAACTTAATGAAAAAGTACCTGGTCTTTCAAGTGGATTAGGAAGCTTATATTCAGGTTCACAAAGTCTTAAGGCTGGTATCGATTCCGCTAAAAGTGGAAGTACAGAGTTAGCAAGTGGAACAAAGAATTTATATAATGCTTATACAACTACTGTTTATCCAGGTGTAGAGCAATTAAATAATGGTGTCAAAACATTACAAAGTAGCATAGAAAGTGGAGCAGATAGTATAAAGGCACTTCAAAGTGGAGCTGATACTTTAAATGCTTCAAGTGATGCAGTAAAGAAGGCATCTAATGATTTAAAGGATGGCTATTCAAATATAAAATCTGGTGTAGATCAAGTTGTTTCAGCAAGTAGTAGTACAGAACAAGTAATGAAGTCAATAGGTGAAGATTTACAAAGTGCTATGGCATCAACTGATGATAGTACAAAAAATCAAAAGATAATGGCAGCATTACAAAAAATGCAACAATATCAACAAGCTAGTGAAGGTTCTGCTGAGAAGATAAAAGCTTTATCTGAAGGAACAGCACAATTTGAGAAAAGTTATAATGAATATAATAATAAAGTTTCTGAATATACAGAAGGCGTTAAAAACTTGTCAAGTGGCACTTCAAGTTTAATTGGAAGTGTATCACAAATAAGCTCTGGTGTATCTCAGCTTAGTGGCGGAATTGATAATTTACAAAAGGGACTTAACACATCATTTGGACCAGGACTTGAAAAAATAGCAAAGGGTACTTCTTCACTTGATGGTGGCTTAAGTCAATTACAATCAGGAAGTAATAGTTTATCAAATGGTCTTCAAACTGTAAATGGTAGTGTGCCTACATTATCATCAGGAATATCACAATTATATGAAGGTTCAAATTCAGCTTTAGTAGGAGCAGATAAATTATATGCAGGGGCAAGTGATTTGCACAATGGAATTGGCACTGCTACATCTGGAATAGGTCAATTATATGAAGGTTCAAACTCAGCTTTAAGTGGTTCAAATCAATTGTTAACTGGAACAGCTAAACTTAAGGATGGAACAAATTCATTAGCAGCAGCAGTTCCAACACTTCAAGATGGTATAACTAAATTATCTGATGGTTCAGGAGAACTTGCAGAAAAACTACAAAGTGGTGCTAGTGATTTATCTGATGGACTTGTAAATTCAGCACAAGATATGGGTGATTTTGTATCAGATCCAGTAAATCTTGAAATAAAACCAATTAATGAAGTAGATAATTATGGCTCTGGTTTTGCACCATATTTTATGAACTTATCTTTATGGGTTGGAGCAATAATGATGTTCTTTGTTATTGATCCAAAAGCTAGAAGCAAGAAAGAAACTAGTAAATTTAATGGAGTATTTGGTAAATTCTTAACTAGTGCTTTTGTTGGAACATTACAAGCTATATTAGTTGGACTTGCAATTTATGCTATTGGTTTAAGACCAGAGCATATGGTACTATATTTTGCAGAATTAATATTCTTCTCACTTGTTTATGTAGCAATGGTACAATGCTTTATTACATTATTTGGTGATGTAGGAAGATTACTTAGTATTGTTTGCTTAATATTACAACTTACAGGATGTGCAGGAACATTCCCATTAGAAATGATTCCAAAGATATTCAATGTTATTAATCCATATATGCCATTTACATATGGTGTTGAAATATTAAGAGAAGTATGTGCAGCAGATGTTGTTAATTATTCAATAATTGGAAAAGATATGGCTGTACTTATGATATTCCTTGTAGTATTTTTAGTAGCAACAATTCTTTTGAAGAATGTTGGAGAAAAAGTACTTGCATGGTATGAAGAAAAGAAAGAAAATTATATGAATTACTGCGATGAAAAGTAGAATATAAAAATTTCTTTTAATAAAGGACTGATGTATAAAAATTATACATCAGTCCTTTTTTTAAGCTAGCTTTAAGCTTTACATTTTATGATTATCACATAAAGTAAAGGAGATGGTAATTTTGAATAAAAAAATTAAATTTATCATAAGCGAAATTTTAGTATGTTCTTTAATAGGAACTTCAGCTATTTGTTATGCAAAAACTGATACACAAGAAGTTCAAAGTAGTGATTCAGTTAGTGAAACAACTGCTACACCATCTGCTGAAAATAATTCAGGAAATACATCTGATAGTAGTAAGCTTATGCTTTTAATACTTGGAGTATTTTCTGCAGCAGCTCTAAAAATATCTTCTGCTAAAAAAGCTTTAAAAATAAGAAAATAGTAATTTTAATTTAGGCTTCACTTTTACTTTTATAAGTGAGGCCTTATTTTTTATAAATTTTTGTTCAAAAAATGTTAAAAAAATATTCATATTGGACGATAATTATGTATAATATAATTAAGATTCTTAAAGGGGGAATAATTATGGTTGATTTTATAAGAAATAATATTGATAGGATTATAAGGGCGGAAAATGAAAAAGTAAATGGACTTAATAAAACTAGTATTATTCATAAAGAATCTGAAAGTAGAAATCATGGCAGAGGTCAAAAATTTGATAAAGAACTTAAAAAAAGAAAATCAGTTAAAAGACAAGCTTATAATGTGGAAAGAAGATCAGAAAAAGAGCTTTTAGAAAGTAATATAATTGTTGAATCTAGTCTTAACAAAGAACTTGAAAAAAATAGAAGAATAAGTGAATTAGTAAATGAAAAGTTTGTTAATAATGAAGAACTTAAAGGTCAAATAGATTTTGAAATAGATGAAAAAAAAGATGAAATAGACGAAACAGATAGGGCCTTAAGAGAAGTAAAAAAATATAATAGTATTAGGAATAAAAATAAGCTTTAACTTTTAAAGCTTATTTCTATTTTCTATTTTTTTCTTGTAAACAATGATAATAATGAAAAAGGAGATTTTAAACTTTTACTATAAGCACTTCTACCTGATTTTAATTTGATATTTATTTTCTTTAATGAATTAGTATACTCTTCGTTATAAGGATTTATTGAAACTGATTTTCTAATATGTGTTACTCCAGAATCTATGCAGCCCTTTTTTATTAGTAATATGCCCTTTAAATAATTCCACTCTGCAGATGAGTAGTCTGAAATTAAATTTAATTTTGACTCTGCTGTTATAAAATCATCTTGATCTATTAAATCTCTAACTTCTTCACAGGTTATCATATTTGTAATTAATCTAAAAGCTTCATTAGCTTCATTAAGTTTGTTAGAAAATAAATTTCTTTCAGCATCATTTTCAGCATTTTTTATGGAATATTTTTCTATAATGTTAGAATAAGCATTTTTAATTTCTTCTGTTGATGAACTTTCAGAAATTCCTAATATTTTATATGGGTTCATAAGTATCCTCTAAAAAATTACTATATTTGAAGTATATTAAAATATATGAAAAAATATTCATGAGATATATGAAAAAATATTCATGAGTTATAGTTTAATTATTAATAATGTTTTAAATTTTTAATATATTATTAAAGCTTGTTGAATATTTTTTTTATAAGAAGTACAATTATTTTAAAGCAAATAAAATTTTAGAAGGAGGATAAAATGAAAGGAAAAAGAAATATAATTTATTTAGTATTACTTACTTTTTTGCTAAGTTTCATGCCTAAAGGATATAGTACTTTAGCTGAAGACGATATAAACATTATATCTAGTACAAATGTTACTTTAGCAACTGCAAAAGAATGGGCAAAGGAAAAGGGTGCAACAGAAACCTTTATAAATCTTGCAGATCTTTATTACAAATATTCAGGTGAACATGGGAATATTAATCCTGCCTTAGCATATGTTCAAGCAGCATTAGAAACTGGTTATGGAAATTTTGGTGGTGTAATTGATGAATCATTTAATAATCCTTGTGGTTTAAAGATTACAGAAGGTGGTAGTAATTCAGATCCTAATGCACATAAAAGATTTTCTAGCTGGGATGAAGGCGTACAAGCTCAACTAGACCATTTAGCTCTTTATGCAGGTGCAAGTAGTTATCCTAGATCAAATACATATGATCCTAGACATTTTCGATATCTTTATGGTACAGCAAAAACTGCTATGTCACTAAGTTCAAATTGGGCTGGAGCAGATTATGGAACTAAAATTATGAAGCTTTATAATGAAATTGTGGACAAGCAGTCTAAAATGCCAAGTGATGATAATTTAGAAGATGTGGTTTTACGTTATTCTAGTAAATATTATACAAATAATAGGCTTCAACTTAATGGTTGGATATTAGCTAAGAGTGCAATTAAAAATGTAGATGTTTATATAAATGGTATAAATAAAGGAAGTTTTGGACCTAGTATAAGCAGAGAAGATGTTTATAATGCTTATCCTAAATATAATCAACATAGCTCAGGATTTAATTTTGTTTGTGATATATCCGACATAGATAATGGAAATAAAACTTTAAAATTAGTTGTTACAACATATGATGGTCAGACTTTTGAAAAAAATGAAACAATAACAATACAAAAACCAAGTAGATTTTTAATAGCTTTAGATCCAGGTCATTGCTATGGTTCAGATGATGGTGCTTATGCTACTGTAAACGGTGTAAGATATTCTGAAACAGAACTTAATCTTGAAATTGCTTTAAAAACAAGAGAAAGACTTCAAAATGCAGGATATAGTATTATTATGACAAGAGAAGATAATAATCAATTGGCTGCAACTACTACAGAAAGCCTTCAAAGAAGATGTGATATAGCTAATAATGCTAAGGCAGACTTGTTCATAAGTATACATCAAAATTCCTTTAACAAAGAATCAGCTAATGGAGATGAGGTATTTTATTATTCTTCAAATGCTAAAGGTAAGGAACTAGCACAAAAGATAGCTCAAAATATTAGTAATAGCCTTGGAATGACAAACAGAGGTGGTAAAACAGGAGATACTTTATATGTGTTGAAAAATACCAATATGACTGCGGTGCTAGTTGAATGTGGTTTTATTACAAATTCATCTGATGTAAGTAAGCTTGCAAATGCAGATTGTCAATACAAAATTGCAGATGCAATTACAAGTGCTGTAATTTCTGTTTATGGTAAACCAGTAGGTTATGAAGAAGGAGAACCTGGTGAAACAACAGTAGCACCAGGTGAACCAGATAAACCAAGTAAGCCAGATACGCCAAGTGAGCCAGATACGCCAAGTGAGCCAGATACGCCAAGTGAGCCGGATACACCAAGTAAGCCAGATGCACCAAGTGAGCCAGATACACCAAGTGAGCCGGATACACCAAGTAAGCCAGATACTCCAAAACCAGATGAACCAAGTAACCCAGAAAAACCAAGCAAACCTAGTGATACTTTTGATGGAACACAAGTATTAGGTTTTACAATAATTTTTGCTATAAGCATAATAGCATGTATTAAAACAAGAAAAATAAGTTAATTTATGGTATAATTAAGATGTAAAAATGAATTAAATTCTTTTTACATCTTTTTTATATTGGGGGAATAATAATGAATTTAAAAAAATGTATAGCAGGCATAATGATTTCCATTATAAGCGTAAGTACATTTCTATGTAACAAGAAGGAAAATGCTTATGCAACAGAAGTTGTACAAGATATAAATATTATATCAGATACTGATATTTTACCTGAAAGTGCAAAGGAATGGGCAAGAAGAAGAGGGGCAACAAGTACATTTATTAATTTAGTTGACCTTTATTATAAATATTCTAAGGATCATGGCAAAGTGAATCCAGCAATAGCATATGCACAATCAGCACTTGAAACTGGATATGGAAGGTATGGAAGCGTTTTAGGGGAAGAATGTAAAAATCCTTGTGGTATGAAGCAGACTCAAGGTGGTGGTGATTATGATGCAAGTATTCACATGAGATTTGCAACATGGGATGATGGTGTTACAGCTCATTTAGATCATTTAGCCTTGTATGCAGGGGCAAAAGGATATCCTGTAAAAGATACAAAGGATCCAAGACATTTTAATGAATTATATAATAAGTGTCCTACAGTTAAATCACTTGGTGGTTGTTATGCACCAAGTTTAACATATGGTGATACTGTTTTAGAACTATATAATTCTTTAGTACAAGTAGATAAAGAATATAGACCATATGTAATAGCTAATTTACCTATAGTAGCATCAATTGATAATATTGATACTTCAAATATGCTTGAGAATAAAACAATAAAAGTAAGTGGTTATGCAATTTCAGGAAGTCCTATAAGTATATTGAATTTGTATGTAGGAGGCAAATTTAAGGCCTCATTTAATGGAAGTTATATTAGACAAGATGTAAAAGCTGCATATCCTTTATATAATACGGATACCAGTGGTTTTAGTATAGATGTTGATGTTTCAGATATGGAGGCAAAGGAACAGGAAGTTAAGCTTATTGTTACTACAAGTAATGGTAAATCATATGAAATTTCTAAAAATTTTATTTTAGAAAAAAAACCACCATTAACAATGGAACAGCTAAAACAAATTGAAAATGTAGTGTATATCAATTTAGATAAGGATATTTATAAACAATATATTCAGTATACAGTAGAAAATAATAATGTAATTGATAATTTAAATTTAATTAAAATGATATGCACAATAGAAAAAGAATTGAAAAAAAGGGATTATAATATAATAGTTAGAAGTAATGAATTGTTAAATAGTAATATGTATAATAGTGACTTAAAAGAAAGAGCAGAAATTAACATAAATAATAATTATATTTCAAATGAATTTAATAATGAGGATATAAGTAAAATATATAATAATTATGTTAGTGAAAATAATAAAACATATTTTGCTATATTTGATAATGTACAGGATTATGACGTTTATAATGAAGCTGCAGATAATATATTAAAAGATTTTATAAGTTGTGATAATGATATTAATAAGGATAGAAAAAATAATTATAAAATAATAAATTCAAAAATATCAGCTACTGATATAAAATATGATATTAAAAGAAAAAATATATTTAATGATACATTAGAAAATAACGAAAATTTAAAAGATAAATCATTTAATAATATAGGAAGAGATAAATAGCATGCACTTGTTGTATGCTTTTATATTTTAAAGATTTTTAATATGTTTATAGTGTATAATATAAGTATAAAATATTTGACAATAGGAGGGGATATTATGAAAAATAATGTAGCACAAAAGGAATTTGGTAGGTTAAAAAATCAAATTGCTCAAATAGAACAAATAGTAAAAAATTCAAAAGGCAATGCATTTATTGAACATGAAACTGTTGTACGAAAAAAGATACTTCTTCTAGAGCAAATGGATAAAGAATTTATAAAGGATTATGATAAAGTATATGAAAGATATCAGGAACTTTTAACATTTATAGGAATTAAATTAATAGAAGATTATAATAAGAAAAATAATACTGAATTTGATTATTATGAAGTTGCAAGAGGAAACTATAAGAGTTTGGTAAACTCTGGAATAATGACTGTTCTTACAAAACAACATATACCAAAAATGATTAAAAATGAATTTGAAGAAAATTTTCCTGATAATCCTAAAGATGAATATAGAGAAGCTAGAGGGATTAAAAGAAAATTTTATATTCATTTGGGGGATACCAATACAGGTAAAACCTATAATGCAGTAGAAAAACTAAAAAAATGTAAAAAAGGAGTATACTTATCTCCATTAAGAATTTTAGCTTTAGAAAATTATGAGAAACTAAACGACCAGGGAATTATTTGTAATTTACAAACTGGAGAAGAAGAAATTATAAAAGAAGGTGCTACACACACTTCATGTACTATTGAAAAATTAAATTTGAAAGAGCAGTATGAAGTTGCTATTATAGATGAAATTCAAATGATAAATGATTCACAAAGAGGAGCAGCTTGGACTAGAGCAATTTTAGGTGTAAGGGCTAAAGAAGTTCATGTATGTGGTGCAATGAATGCTAAAAAAATTATAAAAACTATTTTAGAAGATTGCAAAGATGATTATGAAATTATTGAATATAATAGAAGAATTCCATTAGAAGTTATGAAAGAAGAATTTAATTCAAAAAAGATAGAAGAAGGAGATGCAATAGTCCTATTTTCTAAGAAAAAAGTTTTGGAACTTGCAGAGGATTATTCAAAACGTGGTATAAAGGCAAGTGTTATTTATGGTGATTTGCCACCAGAAGTTAGAAAAATGCAATATGAATACTTTTTAAATAAGAAAAATAAAATATTAATAACAACTGATGCTATAGGAATGGGAGTTAATCTGCCAATACGAAGAATTATCTTTTTAAACACTAGAAAATTTGATGGTGATGAAGTAAGAGATTTAACAAGCCAGGAAGTAAAACAAATTGCAGGAAGAGCAGGAAGAATTGGAATATATGATGTTGGATATGTTGCATCTGTAGGCAGCAAGTACAAATTTTTACAGGATAAACTTAATGAAGAAGATAAGGAAATAGAAAAAGCAGTTGTAGGTCCATCTGATGCAATATTAAAAATAAAAACACTTCCATTAATAGATAAACTAGCACTTTGGAGCACAAGAAAAGAAAAATTAAATTATTACAGAAAGATGGATATAAATGATTATATAATTGTTTTGCAAAATGTAAAAAGATACAAATTAAAAGAAGAAGTTCAATGGAATTTATTAAAGGTGCCTTTTGATGTTTCACAAGATGAACTTATGAAACAATTTTTATTCTATGTAGATGAACTTTTTATATCAAAATCAAAAACAATTTCAAAACCAACTATTATAGTCGAATGTTTAGATGAACTTGAAATATATTATCAAAAAATAAACATGTATTATTCTTTCTGTAAAGTATTTAATTTAGAATTTGATATGCAGTGGATATATGATGAAAGGCAGAGAGTTAGTGAAGCTATTAATGATATTATAGTTCATATTTAATAAAACATAGTCATTCATTATTTAATTAAATAATGAATGACTAAGAGTAATAATACAGATTCCAAGAAGAAGTGAGAATAAAGATACTTTAGTGTGACCATCTTCTCTAGATTGAGGTAAGAGTTCTTGAAGAGAGATATATATCATTATTCCAGAAACTAATGCAAAACAAATAGCTAGTATTGTATCATTTATAAATGGTTTTAGAAATAAGAAAGCAATAAATGCACCAAGAGGTTCTGCTAGGGCTGACAAAATAGTGTAATTAATTGCTTTCTTTTTTGACATAGTAGAAAAATATATTGGCATAGCAATGGAAATCCCTTCAGGAATATTATGAAGAGCTATGGCAATGGAAATATATATACCTAGTTTTGTACTTTGATAACCAGAGATAAATGTTGTAATTCCCTCTGGAAAATTATGGAGCATTAATGCAATCATGGTTACAAGACCTACTTTATAAAGTTTATAATTTGAACTGGAAGGTGAATTTTGTATTTTAGTGCAATCAGAGGGAATGAAATTATCTATAAGCATAGCCATAACTAAGCCAATGCTAAAAAATAGTAAAGCATATAATGTACCTATTAATGAACCATTTTGTTTTATGAGAACTTCTTCTGAAAATGGAAAAAGATCAGTAAGAGATATTGTTACCATAACACCTGCAGCAAAAGCTAGGGAAAAAGAAATAAATTTTTTATTTACTTTTTTTATGAATAATATTATTATTCCCCCAAGGATGGTAGACAATCCCGCAAGAGTTGATAATAACAATGGTAATGCACAAGAATTATTCAAAACTATTCCTCCAAAGATTACTCTAATAATATATATTCTTTTTTATTGAAACTATTCAATTACAATTATAATATTTGTATGTATTATAAATATCTATGTATAAATTTAATATTCTTATAGATATTTTATTAAATTAGTAATATAATAGCATTATGTATATTTATGTTGGGAAATATACAAGAGTGCGAAGGGGGAAATGTATATATGAAAAATGTAAAAATTGCATTACTTGGACTTGGAACTGTTGGTTGTGGAGTTTGGAAGATTCTACATGAAAATGGTGAAGAAATAACAAAGCGTTCAGGTTACAAAGTAGAAATTGCAAAGGTCTTAGTTAGAAATGCAAACAAAAAAAGAGGAGTAGATATTCCAGACAGCGTAATTACAACAGATTTTAATGATATCTTAAATGATGACTCTATAAAAATAGTTGTTGAGGTTATGGGTGGAATTGAACCTGCAAGAGAGTATATGCTTCAAGCTATGAGCAAGAAAAAGCATATTGTTACTGCTAATAAAATGCTTCTTGCAACAGGTGGAGATGAAGTGTTTAAAAAAGCTGATGAAGAAGGTGTAATGTTTAATTACGAAGCATCAGTTGCAGGTGGTATACCAATTATTCAAGCTGTTAATGAAAGTCTTACAGCTAATAAAGTGGAAAGTCTTTATGGAATAATAAATGGTACTACAAACTTCATATTAAGTAAAATGGAGCTTGAAGGTAGTAAATTTGATGATGTATTAAAAGAAGCTCAAGATATGGGTTATGCAGAAGCAGATCCTACATCAGATATTGAAGGGTTTGATGCTCAATATAAGCTTGCTATATTATCATCTTTATCTTTTGGAACAAAGATAGATGTAGAAAAAGTATATAGAGAAGGTATAACAAAAATATCAGACATTGATATGCAATATGCTAAAGATTTTGGTATGGTAATAAAGCTTTTAGCTATTGCAAAGGAAATAAATGGACGTCTTGAACTTAGAGTTCATCCAACAATGATTCCAGAAACACACCCACTTGCAAATGTATATGATTCATTTAATGCTGTATTTGTAAAAGGTAATGCAGTAGGAGACTTAATGTTTTATGGAAGAGGAGCAGGAGAGCTTCCAACAGGTAGTGCTGTAGTATCAGATGTTATTGCTCTTCTTAGAAATGACATTGATACAGAAAATCCTATTCCAGTAGAAAAGAATAATTTATGGAAAAAAGAAATTATGCCAATGGCTGATGTACAAAGCAGATATTACTTAAGAATAACTGTAAGTGATAAGCCAGGAGTTCTTGCAGATATAACTGCAATACTTGGTAAAAACAGCGTAAGTTTAAAATCAGTTATTCAAAGAGGAGAAGTTAAACATAAGGGTGATGATATTACATTAGTATTAGTTACTCATAATACAATAGAACGTGAACTTCAAAATTCTATAAATTTAATAAAGAATCTTGAAGCTGTAAAGAGTATTGATAGCTTAATTAGAATTGAAGATTTTGAAGAAAAATAATAAAAAAGAGGCAATTGCCTCTTTTTTTATTCATAATATACAGAACCTAAAGCAACAGCCAAAATAATACTAAAAATAATAGCGATAGCAGCAAGTGTTATTGAAATTATAAAGAATATAAAACCTGCTCTATTCCAACTTTGTTGAGCTTTTGCAAATTCTTCTGGTGAATCATAATACATGCTTGTATTATTATATGCCCACTTATTACCTAAAGCGCCACATATAAAATTCATAATAAATCCTATATAAGGTATAAGTGTTAAGAGTGCTAAATAGCTTTTGTTTCCTATACCCCAAAATAGTGGAAACATGAAGGCGCCCCAATTCCACTTGTTTACTTCTGGTGGCATTGAGCCATATGCATTAGTAGAATAATTATTATTGTTATTTAAATTATAGTTCCCATTATTGTAATAGTTGTTATTGTAAGGATTGTTATTCTGATTGTAGGAATTGTTGTTTTGGTAATTATAATTTTCATATTGGTTGTAGGAGTTGTTATTTTGATAATTATAATCACCATATTGACTGTATGAGTTATTGTTTTGATAATTGTTATTATTGTTAGAAGAATAAGTATTGTTATAATTTTGATAATTAGTATTGTCAGTAGAATTATTATAATATTGTTGGTTATTATTGTTAGGATTAGAAATGTTATTATAATAATTATTATTTAAATTCATGTTATTATTATTTGAATTATTATCCATAAAAATCCCCCTATTAATAATGGTAATGTACGTTAGAGTCGAATAAATTAACTCCTAATATTAATATAATTATATATATAATTATAAAAATAATAGTTAGGATAAAGCATGCAAAGCCTGCAGTATTCCAAGATGTTTGAACATTATATAATTCTTTTGGTGTACTATATTGTCCAGTTTTCCAAAGCCAACGATTTCCATATGCCCCACAGACAAATGCCATTAGAATATTAACAATTGGAATAAGGCATAGAAGTGTCATGTAACATTTATTACCTAATCCCCAAAAGATATTAAACATGAAAGCTCCCCAGTTCCATTTTCTTAAGTAGTAATTATCATTTGCTTGTATGTTACTTGGATTGTTGTAAGAATTAGATTGATCATAACCAAAATTAACGTTATTCAATAAAATCTCCCCCTTATAATTTATTACTAAAATATTTTACATAAACTGCTATTAGAAATCAACTATTATAATAAGATAAATGCAAATTAAATAAAATATTTCTAAATTGTAAATTCAGCTAAATATTCTTTATATTGATAATTCCATAGGGTATAATTAATATATAAAGGTAATAAAAAGTAATAACATAGTAATTTTGATAAAAAATGTAATTAGCTATAAGAGGGTGAGGGTAAAGTTGAAGCTATCAAAAAAAATTGCACTAATATTTATAGGAACAACAATTTTAACAACAATAATATTTTTAATATGTTCAAGTTTTGTAACTAAGTATTTATTTAATGGAGAAATAAGTAGAATAGAAACAATTTCAACACAATATATAAATCAATTTAATGTTGAAAAAGCAAGATTAGAAGCCAAAATTCAGGGTTATGCAAATTTAATACAAAATAGTGGTATAGCTGATTTAAATTCAGGAGCAGCACCTACAATGAGTAGTATAGATGGACAGGATGCTGGGGATTTGGATTATAAAGTTATTATGGGAACTGATATGTCAGAGTTTGCTGCTTCATCAAAGCCAGATTCAACACCTGAAAATCAAAATGATTATGCGTCTATATTAGCAAAGGTAAAGGAAATACTTAAAAATAATAATAACCTTCCTATTAATACTATAATAGCTGGATCTACAACACCATATATGGTGTTTAGTTCTCCCATATCATTAAATGGACAGGTGGTTGGAAATTTTGTTTCTATGGAACAAATAAATAATGATAGAATTCTTCAAATATGTCAAAGTGTAGGAAAAAATATAAGAATAGTATCAAATGTGGATGAGGATGAATTAACTAAAAAAAGTGGTGATAAATCAGAAGATACGTTAAGTTTTAAAGAAAAGGAAAATGAAATAAGCAGTTATTACAAATTAGATGGTAATACTTATTATTTAGAAATATCAGAACCAGCACTTGTTACAAGTAAGATAAAAAGTGCTACATTAATATCATCAGCAGTTATACTTGTTATTAATATAATATTTAATATAATATTACTTTTCATAGTTGAAAAATTAGTGGTTAAGAGAATTGCAGTGGTTAATACTGAAATTAATAGAATAAGACAAAGCAAGAGACTTGAACAAAGAGTTCCAGAAGATAATGGAAAAGATGAAATATCAATTCTTACTAAAGATATTAATGCTATGTTTGAATCTCTTCAAGATTATAATAATATAATTTTATCTAATGAAAAGAAATATAGTAAGCTTGTTGATGGACTTGACAATGGTTATGCATTATTTAAGCTTTTAAGAGATAAATCAGGAAATGTAAAAGATGCATTTGTTGTAGAAGCTAATACATCTCTTGTAAAAATGCTTAAGATATCAGGGGAAAAAGTTATTGCAAGTAGCTTTAGTGATTTAATAAAAAAATCATTTAAGGATGAATCACTTATATCAGATATTTTGCTTTGTGTTGGAGGAGCTTATCATAAAACAATGCAAAAAGATGTTCAATTTGGAGTGGACAGCTGGGCATATTTAAATGTATATCCAATTGAAGATGATTTCTTTGCACTTATATTAACTGATGTATCTGAAAACAGAAAATATGCAGAAGATATGAAGCATTTAGCAAATTACGATATATTAACAAATCTTCAAAATAGATATAGTTTAAATAACTATCTTCAAGAGCTTAAAAAGAAAAAACAAGTATTTAATATTTATTTTATAGACTTAGATAACTTTAAAACAATTAATGATACATTAGGTCATAATATTGGAGATGAAGTTCTTTGTAAAACAGCACAAATACTTCAAGGAATAAAAGTTAAAGGAATCACAGTAGGTAGACTTGGAGGAGATGAATTTATTGTTATTATGGAGGGTAATAACAATAGAGTTAAGGTAAAAGAAGTTGGAGAAATGATGCTTAAAGAACTTAATACAACATATACTACTGGAGATGTTACTTATAAAATTGAAGCAAGTATGGGAGCAAGTTTATTCCCAGATGATACAGATGATATAGATGCTCTTCTAAAATATGCTGATATAGCTATGTATAAAAGTAAAAAGAGCGGTGGTAATAAAATTGAAATATTCTCTAAATCAATGTTTGAAGAAGTGGTTATTGAAACACAACTTCAAGAGGCCATGGAAAATAATGAAATTAAAGTTTATTTCCAACCTATTTACGATTTTGAAACTAACAAAATCACTGGTGCAGAGGCATTAAGTAGATGGGCTAAAGATGGTAAAATATTAGAACCAGATAAATTTATTCCAGTAGCAAAGAAAACAGGAGATATTGTGGCTATTGATAATTTTGTATTAGATGAAGCATGTAAGTTCTGTAAATATAAGAGAGATGAAGGATTTGAAGATTTTAAAGTATCTATTAATGCATCATATAAATTCTTAAAGCAGCCAGATTTTATGGCAAAGCTTGATAGTGTACTTGAAAAATATCATTTGAATCCAGATGGATTAGAACTTGAAATAACAGAGGATGAACTTTTAGATGATGTAAAGAGTATTGTTTCAATATTAGAAAGAATTAAGAGAATTGGTGTTAAAATATCATTAGATGATTTTGGAGTTGGATATTCTGCATTTAGTTATATAAAGATTCTTCCAATTGATACTATAAAGATAGATAGAAAATTATTATTAAAGGTTGAAAAGGATAGAAAGACATTAGCTATAATATCTGCATTAATTCAACTTGCTCATACACTTAATTTTTCTGTGGTTGCTGAAGGGATTGAACTTGGAGAACAATTTGATTTGCTTAAAAAATTAAAATGTGACAAGGTTCAAGGATATTATGTATGCAAACCAGTTTCAATTAGTGAATTTCCAATAAGAACTGAAATATAAAATGATTTAAATAAGAACTATGGCACTAAGTTAAAAAGCTTTTGCTGTAGTTCTTTTATTATGTTTGAATAAAGACAAAATATTATTTTTGTGGTAAATTATATATGTGACAATTAATTTGTTTTATATTTATTTAATTAAGAATGTAATATGAGTTTTAAAAGGAGTATTAATCATGCATGATGTTAAAAAAATTGATGAATTATATGAGTATAAAGGTACACTAGGTGCTATTTATAATAATGATAGAACTACTTTTAAGGTGTGGTCTCCTGAAGCTTCTGAAATTAATGTTTTGCTATTTAAAAAGGGTGATAGTAAAAGCTATTATGAAAGTGTAAAGATGCAAAAGCATCAAAGAGGTCTTTGGAAAGCTGAAGTATTAGGAAATTTAAAGAATTGCTATTACAATTATGAGGTTACATGTAAAGGAAATGTAAGTGAAGTAGTAGATCCTTATGCAAAGGCTGTTAATATTAATGGTACAAGAGCCATGGTTGTAGATTTAAAAGATACTAATCCAGTTGGTTGGCAAGATGATAAAAAACCTGAACTAAAGGGACCTTGTGATTCTATTCTTTATGAAATGCATATAAGGGATTTTTCTATAGATGAAAGTTCTGGTGTTTCAAAGGATTACAGAGGTAAGTATGAAGGAGTATGGGAAGCAAACACTAAAAATCCTAAATCATCATCTAAAACATGCTTAAGTCATTTAGTTGAGCTTGGAATAACAACAGTACATTTATTACCTACATTTGATTATGTAACTGTGGATGAAGGAAAATATGATCCAAATGAATATAATTGGGGATACGATCCTGAAAATTATAATGTACCTGAAGGATCTTATTCCTTAAATCCATATGATGGAAACTTTAGAATAAAAGAATTTAAAGAAATGGTATTAAATCTTCATAAAGCTGGAATAAGAGTAGTAATGGATGTTGTATATAATCATACTTACAAATCTTCAGATTCTAATCTTAATAAATTAGTACCAGATTATTATTATAGACAAGATGAAAATGGAAATTTTTCTAATGGGTCAGGCTGTGGTAATGAGCTTGCAACAGAAAGATTAATGGTTAGAAAATTTATAGTAGATTCCATTGTTTATTGGGCAGAGGAATATCATGTTGATGGATTTAGATTTGATTTAATGGGTTTGTATGATACAGAAACAATAATTCAAATAAGAAATGAACTAAATAAAATTGACAAGAGTTTAATAATGTATGGAGAAGGATGGACTGGAGGAGATTCACCACTTCCAGAAAGAAAAGCAGCCATAAAAGCAAATACAATAAAGTATGGAAATATGCAAATAGCAGCCTTTAATGATGATATAAGAGATGGAATCAAAGGACATGTTTTTTATGCAGATGAAAAAGGCTTTGTTAATGGAGCAGAAGGTTTTGAAGAAAATATAAAATTTGGAGTTGTAGCAGCAACTTACCATAAAGATATAAATTTTGATAAGTTTGAGTCTTCCAAAAAACCTTGGGCAAATGAACCATATCAGTCAATAACTTATGAATCTGCCCATGATAATTTTACATTATGGGACAAATTAAAAGTAAGTACTAAGGCTACTGAAAAAGAGATTATATCTATGAATAAACTATGTGCAGCTATAGTATTTACATCTCAAGGTATACCATTTATTCAGGCTGGAGAAGAATTTGCAAGAACTAAGAAAAATCCAGATGGTTCTTTAAATGATAACAGTTACAATGCTCTAGATTCTGTAAATAAAATATGTTGGGATAGAAAGGATAAGTTTAAAGATCTTTTTGAATATTATAAAGGACTTATAGAACTTAGAAAAAGTCATGTGGCTTTTAGAATGGATACTAACATTAAAATTCAAGATAATTTAAAATTTATCAATTTTGAAAAAAAGAATATAGTTGGTTTTACTATTAATGGTAAGGCATTAAATGATTCATGGAATAAAATTGTAGTCATTTATAATGGAACAGATAAAAACATAAATGTAGATTTAGATGAAGAGGATTATAAGATTGCTGTAAATGAAAATATTGCAGGAAATAAAGAACTTGCTAAGGTTTCAGGAAAGAAAGCAGTAGTGTCAAAGAAAAGCTGCTATGTTTTCTTTAAATAATTAAAATTTTAAGCATTAAAATGTTATAGAAAGAGGAATAATAAATGAGCAAAAGTTTAAAATGGTTAAGTGAAAAAATTATTAAATTAAATGAAAGTAAAGATGAAGAAAAGTTAAAGTTAGCTGATGATTTGTTTAAAAGTGTATTAAATGAAGCTGATATATATATAGTTTTGTTAAAAGAAACAACAGATGAAGAACTTGAAAATAATAGAGCTAGAGCATATATAGACATTTTAGATAATAAATCATATTTAAGAATGTTTACTGATTTAACTCTTGCAAAAGAGTTTGCAAGAAAAGCTGGATGTGTAAAAAATGATAAAGAACTTGTAATTAAGGTATCTTGTGAGCAATTTATATTAGATGTAAAAGATGCTTTTATGATGATAGGGTTAGATGGTATTTTAATAGAAGACGGTAAATATTTTGCATCTATTTCTTCTGAAGAGTTACTTAGAATTGGAATTTTAGAGGTTCTTAAGTTAGATAAGGGATATGATATAGATTTTATTAATACAGTAAGAGCTATTTTTGATATTAAAAACAAAAGATATAGACTTGTAGCACCTATTAAGGGAAATAGTAAAGAAGAATTTTTAAATGGTATTTCAAAGGAATATTCAATAAATAATGAGTTATTAATATTTGAATACTATGATAAATACAAAGTAGAACATTTTTTTAAAGAAGAAACATATTACTTAGATTTAGATATAGAATTATTTTATGAAGTTGTAAAGAGAGCATATAACAGCGGTCTTCAAAAGATAAATATTGTTTATGAAGGCAAGAAGGCCTCTGCTATGCCAAAAGATATTTTAGGATTGTTAGAAGTAATAACAAAATAATTTTTTTAAATTATTTTACCTAGAATGAGACATATTCTTGTTCTAGGTTTCGTATTATAAAAAAGGCGGGAAAAAATACATATGATTAATATTAAGGAATATTTAAAAAATAATATCTTGATTTGTGATGGGGCTATGGGGACATATTATTCTGAAATTACAGGAAATGATAGTGTATTCTGTGAATTAAGTAGTTTAAGCAGTCCTGATATTATAAAAAAAATACATGAAGAATATATAGAAGCTGGCGCTAAATTAATAAGAACAAATACTTTTTCAGCTAACAAGTTTACTCTAAAAAAGGAAAGAAAAGAGATAGATAAAATTATTACAGCTAGTATTAATATAGCAAAAAGTGCATGTAAGGATAAAGATGTATTTATAGCAGCTAGCATTGGGCCCATAAGAGATGAAGAAACAGAAAATCCTATGGAGATTCTTGATGAATATAAAGCTATAACTGATATATTTTTAAAGGAAGATATAAATATATTTATATTTGAAACTTTTAGTAATACTTCATATTTAGGAGAAGTAACTAAATATATTAAGAGTATAAATGAAAATGCCTTTATAATATGTGATTTTGCAATAACACCAGATGGATTTTCAAGAGATGGTATAAAGACAGCAAGAATATTAAATTCTGCTGAAGACATGGATGGAGTAGATGTAGTTGGTTTAAATTGTGCTTCAGGACCTACTATTATGTATAAAACAATAAAAAATCTCAAGGGAAGTAACATAAGTAGTAAGCCTTTTGCTGCAATGCCAAATGCAGGTTTTCCAATGGTTGTACATGAAAGATCTATATTTACTGATAATCCTAAATTTTTTGCTCAAAAGGTAAATGATATAAAATCATTAGGAGTAAGAATACTTGGAGGTTGTTGTGGTACTAAACCTTCTTATATAAAAGAATTAAATGATATTATTAATGTAAAGTCACAATATAAAAAAATATCCGTAAATAAAATTAGAAAAAATCAAGCTAATAATGATGTACATGAAGACAAAATAATTAAAAATACATTTATTAATAAACTAAGAAGAGGTGAATTTGTTACTGCAGTAGAATTATCAGCTCCAGTAGATGCAGATGTAAGTAAAACTATTGAAGGTGCAAAAATATGTAAAGAAAATGGAGTAGATATGGTGACTATTCCTGATTCACCTATGGGAAGGGTAAGAGCAGATTCTGTAATAATTTCATCTAAGGTAAAAAGAGAAGTATCAATAGAGGTTATGCCTCATGTTTGTTGTAGGGATAAAAATATTAATGCAATAAGATCAAGCCTTCTTGGAGCTTATATTGAAGGCATTAGAAATGTACTTGCTATAACAGGTGATCCTGTTTGCGATGCCAAAACTTCTGAAACAAAAAATGTTTTTAATTTAAATTCTTTTAAACTTATAAAGCTTATTAAAGATACCAATGAAGATGTATTTAATAGTGGTGATATGGCTATTGGGGGAGCATTAAATTTAAATGTTATAAATAAAGAATCTGAATATAAAAGAATGAAGAAAAAAATTGAAAATGGTGCAGAATTCTTTTTGACTCAGCCAATTTATGAAGATAAAGCAATTGAATTTTTAAGAAAGATTAAAAGTGAAACAAATGGAAAGATACTAGCAGGAATTATGCCTATAGTAACATATAAAAACGCTATGTTTTTAAATAATGAATTGCCAGGTGTTTCAATACCTAAGGAAATTATAGAGAGGTTTTCTCCCGACATGAACAAAGATGAAGCACAGGAAGTAGGAATAGAAGTTGCTTGTGAACTTGCTCAAAAATTAAAAGATGTATGTGATGGTTTTTATTTTGTTACTCCATTTAAGAGAGTTGAAATGATAGCGGAAATAATTAGAAGATTAAATATTAAATAGTCATTTAACAATTTTTAATTAATACTTTAAAATAATAGAAATGTTTAAATATATTTAATATTATTATGATAAAGGTAAAAAGTGTGGTAAAATAGTAATATGTTTCTACCAGTGACAAAAAAGGAGGTAATCAAGTGGGTGGGATTTTAGAAAATAATTTTTCAGAAATAACAGATGAAATATTAAAACTTAATGATATAAGTTTAAAAAATAATACAATCGACCAGAGCTTATATTCTAAGCATAAGGTAAAAAAGGGCCTTAGAGATGAAAATGGTAAAGGTGTATTAACAGGGCTTACTGATATTTCTGAAGTACAGGGTAAAAAATTAGTAGATGGTATAGAAGTTCCAGCGGATGGAGAATTATATTATAGAGGATATTGTATTGACGATTTAGTAAATGGTTTTGTAAAAGACAAGAGATTTGGATTTGAAGAAACAACATATCTTTTAATGTTTGGGGAACTTCCTAATAAAGAAGAATTAAAGAAATTTACTGAGCTTTTAGCAAGCTATAGAACACTTCCAACTTCTTTTGTCAGAGATATAATAATGAAGGCACCAAGTTTTGATATGATGAATACATTAGCAAGAAGTGTACTTACTTTGTATTCTTATGACGAAAATGCAAATGATATATCAATACCTAATGTTATTCGTCAGTGTCTACAACTTGTAGCTTTGTTCCCATTACTTTCAGTATATGGCTATCAAGCATATGATTATTATTACAAGCAAAATAGTTTAATAATTCATACTCCAAATCCTGAATTATCTACTGCTGAAAATATACTTTATATGTTAAGACCAGATAGTAAATATACAGAGCTTGAAGCAAGAATTTTAGATTTAGCATTAGTTTTGCATGCAGAGCATGGTGGTGGTAATAATTCAACATTTACTACTCATGTTGTATCATCATCAGGTACTGATACTTATTCAGCTATAGCTGCAGCACTTGGTTCATTAAAAGGACCAAAACATGGTGGTGCTAATTTAAAAGTAATGCAAATGTTTGCTGATTTAAGAGAACATGTAAGGGATTTAGAAAATGAAAAGGAATTAGAGGAATATTTAAAATCACTTCTTGATAAAAAGGGATTTGATAAAAGTGGTTTGATTTATGGAATGGGTCATGCTATTTATTGCCTTTCAGATCCTAGGGCAAGAATATTTAAAGGATTTGTTGAAAAGTTATCTAAAGAAAAAGGACTTACAAAGGAATTTAAATTATATGATACAGTAGAAAAAATTGCAGCAAAACTTTTAATTGAGAGAAAGCACTTAAAAGGAATTAGTGCCAATATAGATTTCTATAGTGGTTTTGTTTACACAATGCTTGGTCTTCCTTTAGAATTATATACACCAGTATTTGCAATTGCACGTATATCAGGCTGGAGTGCTCATAGAATAGAAGAACTAACAATAGGAAATAAAATCATTAGACCTGCTTATATGAATATTCAGGATAGAAGACCTTATGTTCCAATGGAAAACAGATAAAAGTTAATAAAAGAATTTTTATTATAAGAGCATTTCATTTTTGAAGTGCTTTTTTATTAAAAGCATTTATTTATCATAAAAATAGAAAAATAAAAATTTTGTACTTAAAAACAAGAAAGTTGGTATAGTAAAAATTAAATATGTAAAGTTATGATATAATTATTGTGATAAAAAGGAGGAAGATTATGAAGAAATTAAGGGTATTTAGTGTGATTATATTATTAATTGGAGTAGCACTGGTAGGATATGCAGGATACAATTATTATATTGAAAAGAAGACAGCTCAAGATAATTTAGATGCTTTTGATAAAGCAAAGGAAGAAATGGCGAATTCAGGAGAAGTAACTGATGATTTGCTAAATGGAAAAAACGTTTATTGCAAATTAACATTTCAAAAGTTGCAAAAATCAATAGCTGTTTTAAATAAAGCTGATGAAGAAACTCTTAAATATGGTTCAGGGTGGCTTGATACAAGTAAAAAGCTTGGAGAAAATGGTTTATGTGTTATGATGGGACATAGAGATACAACAATGAACTTTTTACAGGATGTAGAAGGTGATGAAACAATTATAGCAGAAACTTTAACAGAAAAGTATACTTATAAGGTTAAGGAAATTAAGGTAGTTAGTCCAGATGATGTGTTGCTTGGAGAAGATTTTAATAAGAAACAATTAAGACTTATTACATGTTATCCATTTTCATATTTCGGATCAGCACCAGAAAGATATATTATTACAGCAGAATTAGTAGAATAAAAATAAGGGCTACTTTATAAAAGCAGCTCTTATTTTTTTATTTCCTTTTTGAAGTGTTATATGTTCCTTTTAATTTGGCTTGTCTCATTTTTTTTCTACGTTTCATTCTTTTGACATATTGTATTCTTCTATATGCAATGTATATTAATAATATTATTATAATTACAATTGCGATTATAGAATATTTTATTATTTTTACATTACGATTAATGGTATTTATATAATCAGAGTTGTCATTTACAAAATCGCTTGTAGACATATTTGTATATAAATCGTAAGTATTTGTACCTAATTTTGTAGTTACAATTAATTTTCCAATAGAAGTATTTTTATCAAGATTCCAAGAATCAATGTTATCATTGATTTTTATTTCTGTAGATGTATTTTTATCATTAAAATCATTTTTGTATTCTGTTATATCTTCTTTTACAAACACTGGAATATCATATTGAACTTCTTTGTTTGTATATTTAGATGGTTTAAATGTTAAATTTACATTTTTTAATGTTTCGTTTTTACTTATAATTGGTTCTTTTTCTTTTTTAAAGCTATAGTCAATTATAGTATTCATGTCAGTAAAAAAGCCAGGGCTTTCACCTCCAAGTACTACACCAACTAAATTTCTGTTATTTTTATTATAAAATGCTACAAGGCATTTGCCAGCCTTATCAGTATATCCTGTTTTACCACCTAAACATCCATTTTTATTAAGATTGCTATTTGTGTTACGTAAGTCACATTTTAAACCACTAACAGTAGTGAATTCAGATTTTTCAAGTGCAATAGTATCTTTGATCCACTGATGCTTAAATGCCTCAATTCCAAGAAGTCCCATATCATATGCAGTTGAATAATGTTCATTTCCATCAAGAAGATTGTCAGAATCTAATCCATTTGGAGTATAAAAATGTGTATTATTCATATTAAGTTCTTTGGCTTTATCATTCATAAGTACAGAAAAATCCTTTATAGAACCTTTTATGTTTTCTGCAATTATTTCAGCCATATCATTACCTGAAGTCATTAATAAACCTTTCATAACATTATCTGCTGTTATTTTTTCACCAACTGGCATTTGAGGAAGCTTGTCCTTAACTATAGATGATGAAGGTAATGTTTTTGCAAAAGCAGACATTTCAAGAATGTCACTTTTTTGTCTGTTTTCACTAAGTAAAATTGCGGTCATAAGTTTTGTAGTGGATGCCATTTGAGTTTTGCTTTCAGAATTTAGAGAATATATAACTTCTCCAGTATCCATATCAATTACTATTGCATATTTTGAAGTTAATTTAAGTGAAGAATCTGATGTGGCAGCATTTACGTAAAATGGCTTTAAACATATAACACATATGCAACATAATATTATTGTGAGTAAATATTGTTTATGTTTCTTCATAATTCCTGCTACTTAAAACGTAATCAAATATAAACATTTTAAGAATTTTACTGTTTCAATGTATCTGCTTTTGTTATAAAAACTACTTGCATTTGATATGATACTCCACAGTC
>NZ_JBQHRN010000013.1:0-64623 GCF_052066735.1 Clostridium sp. HCP1S3_C6 | reverse complement strand
CTTATATATAGTATTATCTTTTAAAATAAAATATTACTAAATTAATGAAAAGTACAAAAATTTATATACTTAAATTAAAGTAACATAGTAAAAATAAAGGATTTGAAAGAAAAGTATAGAATACATTATAAGAGGTGATAATATATGAATGTAAGAGAAAAAATTGAGAGTTTTGAAAGATTGACATTAATTAAAGAAGCAATTGCGTCAATGGATTCTCTAGGCAGAATAAAAAGTGAACCTCAAGATAATATAAGAACATGTTTTATGGTAGATAGAGATAGAATAATTCATTCTAAATCTTTTAGCAGATTAAAGCATAAAACTCAAGTTTTTATTAAGGCATTTGGTGATCATTATAAAACTAGATTAACTCATACATTAGAAGTATCCCAAATTGCCAGAACTATAGGTGTAGGAATAGGCTTAAATGAAACATTAATAGAAGCTATTGCATTAGGACATGATATAGGTCATGTAGCATTCGCTCACAATGGGGAAGAAGTTTTAAATAAATTTTTAAAAAACGGATTTAAACATAGTGAACAAAGTGTAAGAGTAGTTACAGTGTTAGAAAAAGAAGGTAAAGGACTCAACCTTACAAAAGAAGTTATTGATGGCATAAAAAATCATAGTGGTTTGTCTAATAATAACTCAAAAACATTAGAAGCAGTAGTTGTTCAATATAGTGATAAAATAGCTTATTTAAATCACGATATAGATGATTCAATAAGAGCAAAGGTACTTAATGAAGAAGATATTCCAAAAGGAATAATAGATATACTTGGAAATAGTCATTCAAAAAGAGTAGATACTTTAGTGTGTGATTTTATTAATACATCTTTAGATAATTTAAACAAAGGAATAGTAAAGGTAGGTTTAAGTGCTGAGATAGAAAAAGCAATGAAAGATTTAAGAAAATTTATGTTTGAAAAAGTTTATCTTTCTCATCATTTAAAAGAAGAACGTAATAAAGCTAAATTTGTTTTAGAAGAGTTAATAGAATATTACATGAATAATATCTATGAAATGCCAAAGCTTTATATAAAAATTGCTCAGAAAGAAGGCAAAGAGAGAGCAGTAGCTGACTATATTGCAGGTATGAGTGATGATTATTGTTTAAGTTTATTTAATAAAATATATGTACCTAAATTAGTTATTTATTAAAAAATATTTTATAAAATTTTAAATATAAGAAGGAATAATGTTAAATATGTCGAATAAAATATAAATTGTTGAAAAATATATAAGGAGGGAGTAACTCCTTGCGTATCTCAGAAGAAATAATTCAAAAGGTCAAAGAAGAAAATGATATAGTTGATGTAATTTCTGAAACTGTTAATTTAAAAAGAAGTGGTAGAAATTATATTGGTTTATGTCCTTTTCACAATGACAAATCTCCATCTTTATCAGTATCACCTGATAAACAAATATATAAATGTTTTTCTTGTGGTGAAGCTGGAAATGTAATAACTTTTGTTATGAAACAAAAAAATTACAATTTTATAGAAGCTATAAAATCATTAGCAGAAAGAGCAAATATTGTACTTCATATTGAAAATTCCAAACAAAGTGCAGTAAGCAAAAAAAAGGATATTCTTTATAAAATAAATGTTGAAGCTGCAAGATATTATTTTAAAAATCTTACAGTTAACAATGTTGCAAAAGAATATTTTTCAAACAGGGGAATTAAAAATTCAACTATTAGGAAATTTGGTCTTGGATATGCTAAAGAAGGATGGACTAATATAATTTATTACTTAAAAAGGCAAGGGTATAACGACAATCAATTAATTGATGCAGGACTTGTAATAAAAAATGAAAATAAGGGTACAATTTATGATAGATTTAGAAATAGAGTTATGTTCCCTGTTTTTGATATTAGAGGAAAGGTTATTGGATTTGGTGGAAGAGTATTTGATGATTCAAAGCCTAAATATTTAAATTCACCAGAAACATTAGTATTTCATAAAGGTGTAAATTTATATGGCTTAAATTTTGCAGTAAAAGATGGAATTAATGATAGAACTTTAATAATTGTTGAGGGATATATGGATTGTATTTCTCTTCATCAATATGGTATTACAAATGCTATAGCATCTCTTGGTACTGCTCTTACTGTAAATCAAGCAAGACTAATAAAGAGGTATGCAGATAAAGTTGTGATTTCTTATGATGCAGATATTGCAGGACAGAAAGCCACACTTAGAGGACTTGATATTTTAAAGGATGCAGGGCTTGATGTTAGGGTACTTTTAATTCCTCAAGGAAAAGATCCTGATGAATTTGTAAGGTTAAATGGTAAAGAAGCATTTTTAAAATTAGTCTATTCAGCAATTTCATTAATTGAATATAGATTAAAGAGAGCTGCAGAAGGCATTGATTTTAATAATAATGAAATGGTAATAAAATATGTAAAAAGAACAGCAGAAATTTTTGCAAATGTTGATTCTGTTGAAAAGGACATATATATAAAAAAGATTGCAGAAGATACGGGTCTTAGGGAACAAAGTATATATGATCTCATAAATAAAGTTAATATATCTAAAGAAAATCAAAATGTGAATAAAAAGGAAGAAAATAGAACAGAATTATATTTAGAACCTGCTTTTTCTAAAGCTGAAAAAGCCATATTAAAATTAATGTTAAATGATGAATATTATAATTTAATAATTAAAAACATAACTGAAGAAGATTTCTTTAGTAAAGCTCATAAAGATATATTTAAATATATAATAGATGCCAAAAATAGAAAAAAATCTAATGTTCCTATGTATGTAGAATCATTATGTGATGATGTAGAAACATCAAAGGAATTTGTAAAAGTTAAAGAAACTCAATTATTAGATACAGACGATGAAGAAAAGCTTATAAATGATTGCATAAATAAAATAAAAAAATATAAATTGTCTCAAAAGCTTGAAAGACTTAAAAAGGAGCAAAAAGAGTTGGAAAGAAAAGGGAAAATAGAAGAATCCATAAAGCTTGCAGTAGAATTAAGCAAAGTAAGTAAAATACTAAAGAATCAAAATATAATTAGTAATTATGACGGAAGGTGGGATGAGTAATATGGCAGAAGAAACTAAGGCAAAAAATAGTAAAAATAGCAAGGATAAATTAGAAAAAAATGCAAAAATGAACATCGTTAAAAATTTAATAGAAAAAGGAAAAAAGAAAGGTTCTATAACATATAAAGAAATATTAGATGAAATTGAAAATGTTGAACTTAGTCCTGAGCAAATTGAAAAAATATACGAAGTTATGGAATCAATGGGTGTAGAAATAATTGGTGCTGGTCGTCATGAAACAAAAGAAGAAGAGGAAGAAATTGATTTATCAGTTCCAGAAGGAATTGCCATAGATGATCCTGTAAGAATGTATTTGAAGGAAATAGGAAAAGTACCATTATTATCATCACAGGAAGAAATTGAACTAGCACAAAAAATAGAAGAAGGAAGCCAATATGCTAAGAAGAAATTAGCAGAGGCAAATTTAAGACTTGTTGTTAGTATTGCTAAAAGATATGTAGGTAGAGGAATGCTTTTCCTTGATTTAATACAAGAAGGTAATTTGGGTCTTATTAAGGCTGTTGAAAAATTTGATTATAGAAAAGGATATAAATTTTCAACATATGCTACATGGTGGATTAGGCAGGCAATTACAAGAGCTATTGCTGACCAAGCTAGAACAATAAGAATACCAGTTCATATGGTTGAAACAATAAATAAGCTTATAAGAGTTCAAAGACAATTGCTTCAGGAATTAGGAAGAGATCCATTTCCAGAAGAAATATCAAAAGTTATGGATTTACCTGTAGAAAAGGTTAGAGAAATTCAAAAGATAGCTCAAGAACCAGTTTCACTTGAAACACCAATAGGTGAAGAAGAAGATAGTCATTTAGGTGATTTTATACCTGATGATGAAGCACCAGCACCAGCAGAGGCAGCAGCATTCACAATGCTTAAGGAACAACTTATAAATGTTTTAGATACACTTACACCTAGAGAAGAAAAAGTTTTAAGACTTAGGTTTGGTTTAGATGATGGAAGGGCTAGAACATTAGAAGAAGTTGGTAAAGAATTTAATGTTACAAGAGAAAGAATAAGACAAATTGAAGCAAAGGCATTAAGAAAACTTAGACATCCTTCAAGAAGTAAAAAGCTTAAGGATTATTTAGATTAAAAAAGGCTCTTAGAGTCTTTTTTTAAGTTAGAAATAAATGGAGGATTATATTTTGGAATTAAGTAAAAGATTAAAATTTATAGCTGATAAAATTGATAAATGCTCTTGTATTGTTGATATAGGAACAGATCATGGTTATATACCTATTTATGCTGTAAAAAATGAAATGTGTAAAAGAGCTATAGCTACTGATATAAATATTGAACCAGTAAAAAAGGCAAAGCTTAATGTAAAGTATGAAAAATTAAATGATAAAATAAGTGTTAGACATGGTGCAGGTCTTACTCCAATTGTTGAGGGAGAAGCTGATGGTGTAGTTATAGCTGGAATTGGTGGAAATCTTATGTGTGATATTTTAAAAAATGATATTAAAAAAGTAAAATCATTTAAATTTATTATACTCCAACCAGCGCAAAATCCAGAGGTTGTTAGAGAATATTTATATAATAATAATTATGAAATAATTGAAGAAGATTTATGTTTAGATGATGGAATAATATATGAACTTTTTAAAGTTAAATATGATAAAAAATCATTAAATTATGATTTTGATAATGTATATTATGAAATTTCGCCTTATATGCTAAAAACAAAAAATCCTTTAATGAAAAAATATCTTCAAGAAAAAATTGAAAAAGATGAAAAAATACTTGGATTTATAAAGGATAATACTGAAAGTGCAAATAAGAGAAAAGAAGAACTTAAAAATAATATAGAACAATATAAAAGGTTTTTAAAGGAGTTTTAATATGACAAGAGTTAAGGATGTTGCTAATTTAATTGAAAATTTTGCACCTAAATTTTTAAAAGAAGATTATGATAATGTTGGATTAATGGTGGGAGATATGGAGAAGTCAGTAAAAAAGGTAATGATATCTCTTGATTGTAAATTAGAAACTATTGAAGAGGCAAAAAGTAAAGATATTGATTTAATAATTACTCATCATCCACTTATTTTTAAAAAACCTTCTAAAATAGTTAAAGGGGACTTACAAGGAGATAAAATAATAAGACTTATAAAAAATAATATAAGTCTTTATTCCTGTCATACAAATCTTGATTCAGCAGAAAACGGAATAAATGAGGCTATAGTAAAGCTTTTAGGATTTAATGAAAGTACTATTATTGAAAAGTCAAAAGTAAAGAATTTTGAAAATGTAGGTATAGGAAGAATTGTTACATTAGATAATGAATTATCTGCATTAGATATTATATCCTTAGTAAAAGATAAATTAAATATTTCTGATTTAAGAGCTGCCACTTCAGATAGAAAAATTAAGAAAATTGCAGTTATAAATGGAAGTGGTCAAGACTTTTTTGAGGAAGCTAAAAATCTTGGAGCAGATTGTATAATTACAGGAGATACAACATACCATTTTGTTTCAGACTATAATGAAATGGGAATTACTATAATAGATGCTGGTCACTTTAATACAGAAAACATAATATTTTTAAATATAATGAAATCTATTTTAGCTAAGTTTGTTGATATTGAAGTTATTCAATCAGAAACTTCAGAAGATGTTTACAAATTTTTTTAATTGGTTATAATTATAATTGAGGGATAATATAATATAATAATATTTCCATGGAGTGATGAAAATTAGTAGAAAAGGTATTTTTCATCAATTTAGAAAGAACTTTTACAAAACTTTTGGAAGAGGTAATGGCTTTTTTCCCAATATACCAATTTTATGTTTGTTTAGTTTGCCAAAGTTATGTATTCTTTGCTTAATATTATTAACGCTTTTAATATGTGGAGTGGGATTATATGGCCTTATTGTGCTAATACTTTTAGTGTTACTTTTTATATTTATTCCTTAAATATGTGGCTTATTAAGAATTTACAAATAAATAAGAAACCTGAGATAATAGGGGAAGGGTTATAGTAATTTGAGATTGCTATAGCCCTTATTTTGTTTGGTTTAACAATTAATTAGTATTAAGCATAAATGTTTTTTATTTGCTAAAGTAATACAAGTATGTGTATAATTATATAAAGAAATTATTAATAATTTATACGGGAGGATAAATGAGTAATTTTATTGAACTAAAAAATGTTGTAAAAGAATATAAAATGGGAGAAGTAACAATAAAAGCAATAGACAATATTGAATTTTCCATTAATGAAGGAGAATTTGTAGTAGTTGTAGGTCCAAGTGGAGCTGGAAAAACTACAGTTTTAAACATACTTGGAGGTATGGATACAGCAACTTCAGGAAATGTATTTATTAATGGAGTAGATATTGCAAAATATAACGAAAAAGAGCTTACAAAGTATAGAAGAGACGAAATAGGATTTGTGTTTCAATTTTACAATTTAGTTCCGAATTTAACAGCTATAGAAAATGTTGAGTTAGCACTTCAAATATGTAAGGAGCCTTTAGATGCAAGAAAGGTATTAGAAGAAGTAGGACTTGAAGATAGAATGTACAATTTTCCAGCTCAATTATCAGGAGGAGAACAGCAAAGAGTATCAATAGCTAGAGCTTTAGCTAAAAATCCGGAGTTACTTTTATGTGATGAACCTACAGGGGCTCTTGACTATAATACTGGTAAATCAATTCTTAAATTACTTCAGGATACATCAAGAAAGAAAAAAATGACTGTAATAGTTATAACTCATAATCTAGCTATTGCACCAATGGCAGATAGAGTTATAAAAATAAAGAATGGTAAGGTTGATAATATAATTACTAATGAAAATCCAATGCCAGTAGAAAATATCGAATGGTAGGTGGATTAATTATGAAAAAGAAAGCACTTAAAAAAGATTTTTTTATGGAAATAAAGAGTACCTATAACAGATTTTTGTCAATATTAATTATTGTAGCCCTTGGTACAGCTTTTTTTTGTGGTATAAGAGTTACAAAAGATGATATGCTTTTAACAGCAGATAAGTATTATGATGATGGAAATCTTTTAGATATAAGACTTACATCTTTATTGGGTTTTACAGAGGATGATATAAATAAAATAAAAAATATTCATGAAGTAAAAGATGTAGAAGGTGCATTTTCTAAAGACCTTATGTGCAGCTTAAATGATGGAAGTGAAATTGTTGTAAATACTACAGAAATATCAGATTCTATAAATAATATAAAAATAACAGAAGGTAGAATGCCTAAAGGTAAAAATGAATGTGTTGTAGATAGTAAGCTTATACAAACTAAAAATTTAAAAATTGGAGATAAAATATCTTTAAGATCAGGAATTGATTATGAAAATATTGAAGATATTTTATATCAAAAGGAAATGGAGATTGTTGGATTTGCTATTTCTCCTAATTATTTATCATTAGATAGAGGAGATAGTCAAATTGGAAGTGGTACAGTAAGTGCATTTGTACTTTTAGAAAAGGGAAGCTTTAAGGGAAACATAAGTAGTTCAGTTAAAGAAACTTTAGGTATACCAAGGGAAGGATTAATTAGTAATTCTAAATTTTATAGTGATATTTATATAACTGTAAACGGAGCCAAGGATTTATTAACATATACAGATGAATATGATGAAAAAATAGATAAAGTTAAAGATGAAATCAAAAAAGTATTGGAAAATAATTCTAATTATTATATTATTACAAGAAATGAAATGAAAACATATGTTGAGTATAAACAGGATGCAGATAGAATCGATGCCATAGGAAAGGTATTTCCAGTAATATTTTTCTTAGTTGCAGCCCTTATAAGTCTTACAACTATGACAAGAATGGTTGAAGAGGAAAGAACTCAAATAGGAACACTTAAAGCTTTAGGATATGGCAAATTTAGTATATGTTTAAAGTTTATATTATATGCATTTATTGCTACTATAACAGGAGGAATAATTGGATCTATTATAGGTCAGAAAATACTTCCAGGTGTAATAATAGATGCATATAGGGCCTTGTATGAGAATCTTCCTTCTGCCGTAATAAGCATAAAATTAAATTATGTAGTTATTGCTACTATTATTTCAATATTATGCACAACATTAGCTGCTTTTTCAGCTTGCTATAAAGAATTATTATCATGTCCAGCTGAGCTTATGAGACCTGTTGCACCTAAAAATGGTAAAAGAGTTTTTTTAGAAAGGGTGACTTTTATATGGAATAAATTAAAATTTACCCAAAAATCTACAATAAGAAATTTAATGAGGTATAAAAAGAGATTCTTTATGACAGTATTTGGAATAGCCGGTTGTATGGCTCTTATGCTAGTTGGTTTTGGATTAAAGGATAGTATATATTTTATTGGAGAAAATCAATATACTAATATATTTACATATGATATGAATATTGATTTAAGAGATACATTAACAGAAGAAGAAAAGGACTATGTATATAATTCAATAAAGGAAGATTACAGAGTAGATAATGTATGTAAATTTAGAGAAAAGACTTTTGAAATTGAAAAAGATGATATTACTAAAAATGCTATTATAATGGTATGTGAAGATAAAGACAATATTTCAGATTTTTTTACATTTAAAGATAGAAAAACTAAGGAAAAATACACATTAAATGATAGTGGAGTAATAATTACAGAAAAATTAGCAAAAATGTTAAATGTTAAAAAAGGTGATGATATATATATAAAAGTAAGTGATGAAAAAATTGTACCTTTAAAAATACAGGAGGTTTCTGAAAATTATCTTTTACATTATATATTTATGTCAAAAGAATATTATGAAAAAGCCTTTGATGAGGATTTTAAAGTAAATGAATTGTACATAAAGGATAACTGTAAGGATAATGAAGATTCATTAAAGGAAGACATTATGAAAAATAAAGCTGTATCAAGTTGTTCTACTGCAAAAATATCTTCTGATAAAATGAATGAAACAATGGACAGATTAAATGTAATAGTATATGTACTTATTATTTCATCAGGACTTTTAGCTTTTGTTGTATTGTATAATTTAAATAATATAAATATAACAGAAAGAAAGAGAGAACTTGCAACCATAAAGGTTTTAGGTTTTTATAATAATGAACTTGCACAATATATATATAGAGAAAATGTTATTTTAACTATTTTAGGTACAGCATTTGGAGCATTATTTGGATTTTTTCTTCATAAATATGTTCTTGCAACAGCTGAAATTGATATGATGATGTTTGGACGAATAATAAAATTAAAAAGCTATATATTTAGTGCATTGCTTACAATAGGCTTTTCTGTTCTTGTAAATATTGTGACTTATTTTAAACTTAAAAAAATAAATATGGTTGAATCTCTAAAGAGTATTGAATAATTTGTAACATTTTGTATATGGATTTCATAAGGTATAGTAAATTATTAATTAGGTGAGAAAAAAGAATGTACAGGCATAAAATGAAGAAAGTAAAGTGCTATGCAAGATCATATGTAGAATTACAAGTTTATGAAAATTTGTATACAGTAAAAGATGCTATAAAGTGTGGTACGATATTTAAAGATTTATATAGTCCTTATAAAAAAATCTCAAAATCTGAAATTAATTGTATGCAGGTGAAGTGTGATGAATAAGAAAGATTTATTAGATGCTATTAGAGAGTATGAATTTTATGCAGTAGAGCTTAATTTATATCTAGACAATTTTCCAGATAATGTTGAGGCCAAGTCAGATTATAAGATAATTTCATCAAAACTTTGCAATTTAATTTCAGAATATGAAAAGAAATATGGAACACTCATTAATTTTGGAATGAGCATGGATAATTTTAGTGATAATACTTCATGGACTGAAACATCATGGCCATGGGAAAGACAATAATAAATTAATTAAAATTAGGAGTGAAATTAATGTGGTGTTATGTTAAAACTTTACAATATCCCATAAATTTAAAAAGCCATGATGTAAAAATGGCAAAATATTTAATATCTCAATATGGAGGTCCTGATGGAGAACTTTCAGCTTCCCTTAGATATCTTAATCAAAGATATACAATGCCAAATGGAAAAACAAAAGGTCTTTTAAATGATATTGGGACTGAAGAACTAGCACATGTTGAAATGATAGCTACTATGGTTTATCAATTAACAGAAAATGCTAGTGTAAAAGAATTAGAAGAAGCTGGTCTTGGAGATAGATATACAGATCATAGAAAGGCACTTTTTTATACAGATGCGGGAAATTATCCATGGACTGCAACTTATATACAAGCAAAAGGAGATCCTATTGCAGACCTTACAGAAGATATGGATGCAGAGCAAAAAGCAAGGTCAACTTATGAAAATCTTATAAACTTAACAGACGATGTAGAAATAAAAGAAATATTAAAATATTTAAGAGAAAGAGAAGTTGTGCATTTTCAAAGATTTGGAGAGGCACTTACAAGTATTCAGGATTGTATAAAATGTTAAAGATATAATTTTAAGGTGGGGTTATATTTACTCCGCCTTAAAATTTTTTATTAAAAGTAGGCTTAATTTTTAGCTACTTATTTAAGCTGTTTACTAAAATAGCCTTTAGGAATATAACCTTTTTTTAATCCTTCTATAATAAGAAGATATGTTGCAGTAGTATCATATCTAGCATCGTGATAATTGCCACTTCCACTAAATAATTCATTAGCTTTTTTTGTAATTTGTTCATCAGTTATTTTTAAGAAATTAACCACCTCTTCAAGCTTAGGGTTTTTAATTTCACCAGGAAGACCATTAGCTTTTGGAATTTTGCAAATGTTTATATAATATCTCATAGTGCAAAATTTATTTTTTGGATTATACTCAATCCCAAGACCTTCTAGTTCATGTTTTAAAAATCTTATATCAAAATTAACATTATGACCTATTACAAAATCAGCTTCTTCAAAATCCTTCAAAAATTCTTCAACTAAATCTTCAAAATACATTCCACCAGAAAGTTCATATAATTTTTCCATAGAAAATCCATGTACAGCTTCGGCAGATGGATCCATTTCATCTACTGCAAAGAAAATATTTTTACCAGTTGTCTTTTGTGGTTTTGATGATGCATCTATTGTTATATAACTAAGCTGACATATTTGGCCTGGTTTTATGCTTGTTGTTTCTGTATCAAAGATTAATAATTTCATTTTTATGCCTCCTTAAATGTATCAAAAATAATTTTATTACATAAATAAATAATTTTTGAACATACTAAGTATATCATATTTTGTGAAAATGAAGAATAAAAAAGGATGTGTGTCCATTGATACAAGAAAGAAAACGAAAAATTACTATAGTTGGAGCTGGTTTTGTAGGAGCCACAGTAGCATATGCAATTATGAATAGTGGCATTGCAACAGAAATCTGTATAAATGATATAGATCAAAATAAGGCACTAGGTGAAGTTATGGATTTAGTACATGGTACTTCTTTTGTAAGGCCTGTAAATATATATGCAGGAACAATTAATGAAACTAAAAATTCAGATATTATAATTATTACAGCAGGGGCAGGGCAAAAGGAAGGAGAAACAAGACTTGATTTAATAGATAAAAATTATAAAATATTAAAAAGTTTTGTTAAGGATTTAGCTGATCTTAGTAAGGATGCAATATTTCTTGTAGTATCAAATCCTGTAGATATACTTACGTACATAACATATAAACTTTCTGGTTTTCCAAAGGAAAGGGTAATAGGTTCAGGTACAGTTTTAGACACATCAAGGTATAAATATATTACTGGTAAATATTTCAATATTAATAATAATAACATTCATGGATATGTTATGGGAGAACATGGCGATAGTGAATTTATATGCTTTAGTAAAGGAAGAATAGGTTCAGAAACTTTCTATAATTATGCTAAAAGTCAAAATCTTGAATGGAATAAGGAGATAGAGCATGTAATAGAAAGTGATGTTAAGAATGCAGCATATGAAATAATTGAAAGAAAAAAAGCTACATATTATGCAATAGGTCTTGCTGTAAATAGAATAGTTGAAACTATTTTAAGAGATGAAAATTCTATATTAACAGTATCATCCTTGCTTCAAGGTCAGTATGGTATTAATGACGTATATTTATCTGTACCTACCATAGTTAATAGAAATGGTGCTTCAAAGGTTTTAGAAGTGGAATTATTTGAAAATGAAAAAAATAAACTTGTTGAATCAAGTGATATTATAAAAAAACATTTAAAAAATTGTAACTTATAGGTGATTTTGAGTAATACTTTCTGTATAATATAAATATGTGCAAGTTATATATTTATTATTTAGGAGGTAACAAAATTGAATATAGAGGGGTTAATTGTTCCAGAAGGATATAAAAGTCAAGGAACATTAAAGGAAACAGCTAAGAATATAAAGGAATTAAAAGATTTTTTTCAAAATAATTTGTCTAAGTCTTTAAATTTAACTAGAGTATCTGCACCATTATTTGTTAAGGCTAGTACAGGATTAAATGATAATTTAAATGGTGTTGAAAGACCAGTAAGCTTTGATATAAAAACAATTAAAGGAGAAAATATTGAAATAGTTCATTCATTAGCTAAATGGAAAAGAATGAGTTTAAAAAGATATGGATTTAATGTAGGAGAAGGCTTATATACAGATATGAATGCAATTAGAAGAGATGAAGATCTAGATAATTTACATTCAGTATATGTTGATCAATGGGATTGGGAAAAAGTAATAAAAAAAGAAGACAGAACAGAAGAAACATTAAAAGATACAGTTAGAAAAATATATGAAGTATTTAAGAAAACTGAAAAATTTGCCTGTGAAAACATAACAAATGCAAAGCCTATTTTACCAGAGGATATATTTTTTATTACAACACAAGAACTAGAGGATAAATATCCAAATCTTACACCAAAAGAAAGAGAAAATGAAATAGCAAAAGAAAAGAAAGCTGTATTTATTATGAAAATAGGTGATTTACTAAAATCAGGTCAAAAGCATGATGGTCGTGCACCAGATTATGATGATTGGGCATTAAATGGCGATATAATATTTTGGAATGAAATATTAGGTATAGCATTTGAATTATCTTCAATGGGAATAAGAGTAGATGAAGAGTCTTTAAAAAATCAACTTGAAAAAGCTAATTGTACAGATAGAGTAAATTTACCATTTCATAAAGCTTTATTAAATGGTGAGCTTCCTTATACTATAGGTGGCGGAATTGGTCAATCAAGAATATGTATGTATTTTATGAGAAAAGCGCATATTGGTGAAGTTCAAGCGTCAGTTTGGGATGAAAAAAATACTAGAATATGCAGTGAAAACAATATAAAATTATTATAAAATAAAAAATATGGTTCTATGGTTAATTTTTAATCATAGAACCACACTTTTTATTTAAAGGTTATTTCACCACTAAGAACATTTTTTATATTTCCATTAGAATCTTTTATTATAAGTTCTAAATCTTCATTTACACCAACACATGTAACAGGTTCTTTTCCTCTTACTGTTACGTGATAAGCTTTTTTATTTATGAGCATAGAATATTTTTTTGATATACTATATACCTCAGATAAATCAAGAGTATTAATATATGATTTGTATAGTGGTTCAAAGTTATTAAAGAAGTTTGCAAGAAATTTATTTCTGTTAATAGGTGCATTTTGAATTATTCTAATAGAAGTAGCTGTATCTTTTACTTCATCAGAAAAATCATCATTGTTTAAATTGGCATTTATACCAATACCTACCACTAAATAATTAATATGATCCATGTCACATTTCATTTCTGTTAATATTCCACAAAGTTTTTTACCATTTACATAAATATCATTAGGCCATTTAATAAATGCATTTATATTCATAGAATTAAGAGTTTTTATAAGTGCAGCAGCGCATATAATTGTTATTTTTGATGCTAAGTATGGTTCTATATTTGGTTTTAATATAATTGAAAACCAAATTCCACCAGCAGGTGAAGTCCAAGCTCTCTTGAAACGTCCAACGCCTCCTTCTTGAATTTCTGAAATAATAACTGATCCATCATTTAATGATGAGGCATTTTCTTTTGCAGTTAAATTTGTTGATTGTAAACTTTTATAATATTTTATGTTTTTTGCTATGAAGTTTGTTTTTAAATATTTATTTATTTCAAATATAGATATAATATCAGGAGTTGATATTAATTTATAGCCTTTTTTGGAGATACCATCAATTTCATAGCCATCTTCCTTTAAGGTTTTTATATGTTTCCATACAGAAGCTCTAGTAACTCCTAATGTTTGACTTATTTTTTCCCCAGATATGTAATCATCACTTTCACTTAATAATTTTAGTATTTTTTCTTTCATATTATCACCTTTTAATTATAATATAATATTATATCACATAAAAAAGCTGCTATTATTGATATTTTGAATAAAAAAATATATAATATAAAAGTATATTGATATTTTAGACTAGATATTAAATTAATTTAAATAAGAAAGGAACAATATGATGAAAAAGGTAAAGAGAAGTGATGGTCGCAAGAAATTTAGTGTCAAGTTACTTATTGGATTTATTTTATTTGAACTTGTTTTTACGACAATAACTACACCAATGGTATTGCTGTATGGACCTTTTGAGAAATCAAAAAAAATGTTTTTAGGAACAGCCATAGGTTCAATGCATTATCAGTGGCTAGCAACTACATTTATGTCTCAGGAAAAAATTGATGAAATATTAGGAACAAATATACAGGAAACTGAGGGAGTAATAGAAGAGCAGGATACTTCTCTTGTTGATATTCCAGTAGTAAAGGATGATACTATACAGCAAGCCACAGTTACAGGAGAACATTATTATGGTCATGTACTTATTATTAATGAACCTACAAGAGTAAAGGTTGGAGTATCTTCTAAAATAGGTACTGAAGGTGAAACTACATCACAAATTGCAATAAATAATAATGCTGTTGCAGCAATAAATGGTGGAGCCTTTGCAAGTGATCCAGATCAAGCAGAATGGACACAAAATGGTGGTATTCCAACAGGAATATTAATATCAGAAGGAAAACTTATACATAATGATAAAGGCGAGGATGAAAAAACAGATATTGCTGGTATAACTGCAAATGGACTTTTAGTTGCAGGTAAATATTCCTATAGCGAATTAAAAGAAATGAATGTTGTTGATGCATTAAGTTTTGGGCCAGTACTTATACAAAATGGTAAAAAGGTTGCTATACCAGAAACAGGAACTTCACCTAGAACATTAATTGGTCAAAGGGCAAATGGTTCCATAGTTTTAGTAGTTCTTGATTCTAAAGATGAAAATAGAGTTTCTGCAACTCTTTCTGAAGCTCAGGAAGTAATGGCACAACTTGATTGTATAACAGCAACTAATTTAGATGGCGGAAAATCTACTACAATGTATTATAATGGAGAAGTTATTAATAATCCTTCATTTGCATTAGGTGAAAGAACTATTTTATCAGGATTTATAGTTAAATAAAAGTGAGGTTACTAAATGAAGACATTTATTAAGGTGATAATATGGGCATTATTGTCTATAATGATGCAAGCAGGAGTGTTTTTGTTTTTAGATAAGGTTTATTTTAAGGAAACAACTAATGTGCAAGTACAAGAAGTTGCACAACCTTCTGTAAAAAGTAAGGATATTGATGTAAGTATTCCAACAACTGCAGAAAACATATTAGCATCATCAGATGCAAAATATATATCTTATAGTGATGGGGGAAATTTAAAAGTAATTGATGTTTCAACTTCACAAATTAAAGATATTAATCCAAGTGAGGGTGCAGAAATATTATTTAGTACATGGGTACCTAAAAATAATATTATTCTTATGGCTGAAAAGCGTTATGACAAGCAATCAGGGGATTATGGAATATACTTAACTACATATAATGTAAAAAATGATATGAGAAATGATATAAGAAAAGATGGAGAAAATGCAAAGCAAATATGTGCATATTATGAAGGAACTAAAGTTAATAATATTGTATCATCCCATCAAACAGGAGTTACATATGTATGTGTTACTAGAGATGGTGGTAAAACTTCTATTTATAGAATAGATACTAATTCTAATGTTACTAATATTGGAAATAAAGTTTCATCAATTGAGCAAATGCAAGCTTATCAGCATTTAGATATCTTAATATATAAAGATGCAGTAAGTGGAACAATTTATAAATATAACAATGATAATTTGGATAAAATTAATACAAGTATATATCCAAATGGTGTTGCAATTATAGGATTAACAAACAGTAATTTAATGGTTTTAGGTGTATATGATCAAAATAAAAAGATAGTATCTGTTGTAGAAGGAAAATATGATACAGACATATCTACATGGGCTAAAATAGATCTAGAAAAGCCTAAAGAAATTAGAGACATATATGTAAATGAGAAAGATCAAATAGTAGTAAATGATAGTTTGGCAGGTAAAGTAAAAAATCTTTCTACTAATAACTATGTATCTTATGAAGGAAAACTTGTATGTTTAACTAATAATATTGTAATAAGTAATGATGGTGGTAAAATTTATTTGAAAAGTGTAAAAGATGTTGATTAGAAATTATTTTATATCTTTAGCATGAAACGCAAGTAAATATAGATTTTGTTAAGAATTGATGATATAATATTGACTTTGATAATATATATCATCAATTCTTTTTATTTATAAAATTAGGAGGAAAAATTTTTTATGAGACTTAGAAAAAAGTGGTGGGCAAGACCAGAACTAGAGGAAAGTAAATTTTTTATAAAAGAACCTAGAGAATTAAAAGGTAAATGGAATGAGGAATTTAAAAATAACAATCCAATATATTTAGAACTTGGTTGTGGTAGAGGTGGCTTTTTAGCCCAAAATTGCGTAAAAAATAAAGATGTAAATCATGTAGCAGTAGATTTAAAGGACGAAGTTCTTGTATATGCCCTTAGAAAATTGCAAGAAACTGAAATGACTAATGGAAGAATTGTGGCGTTAAATATAAATTTTATTTCTGAAATTTTTGATAAGGATGAAATAAGTAAAATATATATAAATTTTTGCAACCCTTGGCCAAAGGATAGACATAATAAGAGAAGACTTACACATACAAGATTTTTAAAGCAATATAAAAATTTTTTAAAGCCTAATTCAGAAATATGGTTTAAAACAGATGATACAGATTTGTTTAATGATTCTAAGGAATATTTTGAAAGTGAAGGATTTGAACTTAAATTTGTTACATATGACCTTCATAAAAGTGATTTTAAAGAAAATTTAATGACAGAATATGAGACTAAATTTACTAGTCTTGGAATGAAAACAATGTTTTTAATTGCTAAGTTAAAATAGTATTATTATGGATTTATTAAATGATATTTCTTGTGAAATAGCAAGAATAATCAATTGCAATAATAATGTTACTACTAATATAAAAAAATATATAGAAATGCCTAATGATACTAATAGAGGAGATTATGTATTTCAAGCCTTTAAAGTATCTAAAATACTTAATATTTCACCTAAAATAATTGCATTAAAAATTCAAAAACATTGTAGTTTATCTTTCGTTAAACACATAGAGGTAATTGATTCTTATGTTAATTTTTATATAAATGAACATGTATATATAGAATATTCTTTAAAGAAAATTATTAGGGGAAATGCTAAAGGTTATAAAATTATTAATTTAAGTAACAACCATTATTCTAATATTATAAAAGAGGAAATTATTTTATTTTTGCAAAATAAGAATATTGTTTTTTTTGAAAATAATTGTATGTGTGTTAGTTTGAAAAAATATAATTATTCGCCATTTATTTTAATAAAGGATGGTAATATTACAGATGAAGCTATAATACTTTTTAAAGTTATTTGTTATATAAGAAAGTTTGAAAAAAACGTATGTGTTTGTATTTACAATGAAGATGAACATTGCATGTATGAAAAAATTTCTCTTGTAATAAAAATTATAAATGAGAAATACATGAATAAGTTTTTATTTATAAGTAATTTTGAAATAAAAGTTATAGGTGTAGATAAACTGAAACATATAATTAATACTATTTATAAAGGTCATAATTTTATTGAAAAAAAAGAAAAATGCATTTTAAAGAAAAGTAGCTATAGTGTATATAATGAAGTTAAATTGTTAAATAAATTTAATAATTTGTTAAATGAGTCAATAAGTAAAGATAATATATCATTACTTTATAAATATATTATATCTATATGTGATAATCTTAATGAAGTACTAAATTTTACAAATTTGGATAAAGATATAATGATATTTGTTAAGGGTTCGTTAAATATATTAGAGAATAGTTTATTATTTTTTGGAATAGATGTATCATTATTATATAAATTATAGAATATGGAGGGGAAATATGAGATTTAAGAAGAGCATAAAATATTTTGATGTTTTAATAATTGCACTTATATGTATAGTAGCCTATAAAATAATTGAAAATTATTTATTCTTTTTTGATATATGTAAGTCAGTGGTGTCGGTTATATCACCATTTATATATGCATTTGTATTTGCATATGCACTAAATCCAATAATGAAATTATTTGAAAGAAAATTTAAATTGAAAAGGTCTATTGCAATTTTATTTACATATCTTTTGATATTTATAATTATTGGATTAATTTGTGTGTTTTTAATTCCAAGTATGTTTGATAGTATAGTATCACTTATAAGCCATATTCCAGATTATGTGGATATAGTTCAGGGTTGGATAACTAATATTCTTCAAAATGATAAAATATATGAAGTTATAAATAAAACTGGAATTGAAGATAGCATTTATAATTTTACTGGCAAACTAGGAAATATATTAATGGATTTGTTAGAAGGATCTATAAATTCTATAGTTGGAATAACAACTAATATTATAAAAATTGGATTTGGATTTTTAATATCAATTTACCTTTTATATGATAAGGAAAAGATATGTGAGGGATTAAAAACTTTATTTTTTATAATATTAAAAGAAAAAAGAGCATCAAATATTATTAAATGGTTAAAAACATATAATGATATGATTGGAAAATATATAGGAATTAAGGCAATAGATTCAACTATAATTGGTATAATGGCTTTAATTGGTTTGTTAATTATTGGTGCTCCCTATGCAATTATTATTGCTTTAGTTGTTGGAGTTACAAATATGATACCTTATTTTGGTCCACTTTTAGGTGAAATTGTTGGATTTGTAGTTGGAATTTTTGCATCACCAACTATAGCTATTGCTACTCTTGTATTTTTACTTGCACTTCAACAATTTGATGCATGGTTTTTAGATCCTAAATTAATAGGTAAAAAAGTAGGAGTTCAACCATACTTAATAATAATAGCTGTTACTATAGGTGGAGGATTTTTTGGAATTATAGGTATGCTTTTAGCATCACCAACTATTGCTACAATAAAGCTATGTTATGATGGTGCAATAAAATCATATTTATCTAATCATAAAGAATTAAAAACCGCTATTTCAAATGAAACAGAAGGTTTTTCTGAAGAAGAAATAGAAGATACTGAAAAAACAGATAATTAAGAGTTTTTTAATTTTATAAGGTGGGGCTTTTTTGTCCCACCTTATAAATTTGTTAGTTAATAAAAATAGCAGTGCACCATTCATTTGTTTGATATTTTTCACATAATTTTAAATTATTGTTTTCAATGAAGTTTTTCACTTTGTCAAAGCTCCATTCTACAAGACCTGAAACAAGGACTCTTCCATTTTCTTTTAAATGGTCTTTTATAAAATCTATAAACATTTCAGTTTCGAGTCCTCCTATATTTATAAATATCCAATCAAATTTTTCCTTTATTTCAATGTCTTTAGTTAGGATATTACCAACTAATACATTTATATTATTTAGATTATTTAAAGAAGCATTAAGCATTACTTCATCTTCTACATCTCTAATATCAACTGCTGTAACATTAGAAGCATTTTTTATGGCAGCTGCAATTGATAATATGCCTGAACCAGTTCCAATATCAAGTATAGATTTATTAGAAAAATCCTTTTCTAATATTATTTTTAAAAGATCCTGAGTTGTTTCATGAAGTCCTGTTCCAAAGGCACCTTGAGATATAAAATTTATTTTCTTTTTTCCTTCTGGAATCTCATCATCTGGAGATGCAAGTACCCAATTATCATCTATGTTTATAGCTGGAATACTAAAATCATCATAAGTTTCATTTTCTTCATAAATATTAAAACATTTTGTACCTATAAGTGGCTGAATCTTATTGTTAAATTCCTTTAAGCTTTCAAATTCACCATTATAGGCAACTTTAAGAGTAGTAGGTTCATCCTCTTTTTCTATGTAACCATATCCATTTTCATCTGTAGTTATTTCTAATGGACTTTCATAAAAAACATCATATATATCATTAATTTGTAATTTTTCAATAACTCCATCAACATCTTTAAGTGGTAGGCTGTAGCACAATATAAACATAAAAAAATCTCCTTTTTATTTGATAATATTAATTTATAGTTTATAATTTAAATTGTCAAATAAAATTATAAATTGGAGGAATTTTCATGAAAGAAATAGTTATATTAGAAACAGGAACATTGGGAAATTTAAAATATAATTTGCTTGATAAATTTGGAAGTGTTACTTATTATGAAAATACCAAAAGAAGTGAAACTAAAGAAAGAATAAAAAATGCTAATATAATTATTACCAATAAAGTTGTTCTAGATGAGGAAGTATTGAAAGATGCTAAAAATGTTGAACTTATTTGTGAAGCAGCCACAGGATATAATAACATTGATATAGAATATGCAAAAAAGAGAAATATAGCAGTAACAAATGTAGCAGGATATTCTACACAAACTGTAGCTCAACATACATTTGCACTTCTTCTTCATTTATATGATGAAATATCTTATTTTGATAATTATGTAAAGAGCATGGATTATTCAAGGTCAGGCAATTTCACAAATATAACAAGGCCATATAATGATATTGATGGAAAGGTGTGGGGAATAGTAGGTCTTGGTGCAATAGGAAAAAAAGTAGCTCAAATAGCAGAAGCCTTTGGAGCAAAGGTTATTTATTATTCTACATCAGGTAAAAATAATAATGATAAATATAAAAGGGTATCATTAGATGAACTTTTAGAAAAGAGTGATATTATTTCAATACATGCACCATTAAATGGTAATACACAAGGATTATTTAATTATGATAATTTATGTAAAATGAAAAAAAGTTCTGTTTTAATTAATGTTGGAAGAGGTCCTATAGTAGTAGATGAAGATTTAGCTAAGGCTATTGATAATAATATTATAAAAGGTGCAGCATTAGACGTATTTACTGTAGAGCCATTAAGTGAAGAAAATCCTCTACTTAAAGTTAAAAATAAGAATAAACTAGTTTTAACTCCTCATGTGGCGTGGGCAAGTGTAGAGGCGAGAGAAAGATTATTTAATGATTTAGTAGATAATATAAAATGTTTTTATAATGGACAATCAAAAAATAGAATATGTTAAGTTAATTAAATAAAGATGTTTGTAAAAGGAAAAAACTCACAGAAAAAAATTCTGTGAGTTTTTTTAAAAGTTTAAATAATTGTAAACAATTATTAATTCAAGGAAAATCCTAATGGGTGTTTTGTACTAGAAAAGGATATTGATTGCACTGGAAAAGAGTTTACACCAATAAGTGAATTCTCAGGACATTTTGATGGTAACAATCATAAGATATTTAATTTAACTATTACTGGTTCTAGTAAAGTAGGATTTTTTAGTTCAGTATGTAATGGAACTATTACTAATTTTGGTATTGAAAATGTAAAGGTAACTGCAACTGGTCAAGATATAGGCATATTAATTGGTAATGCAAATGCTACTACAATTAGTAATTGTTATGTAACAGGAAGTATATCAGGATGGAATGATAGTAATGTAGCTTCTCTTAAAGCTAATGCTTCTGTAAGTGATGGTGGAACACTATCATATCAATGGTATAAAAATAAAATAAATAGTACAGAAAATGGTGAGGCAATAGAGGGAGCAACAGAACCTTCTTATGTACCTGATGTAACTATTCCAGGAACATATTACTATTATGTTGAAGTAACAAATACAAATGTAAAAACTAATTTTGATAATAGTAATAATGTAATTTCAAATAATAACAATTCAGTAAATAATACAAAGAGTAATGAAAATGTTCAAAATAATACTTATAATGCTGCTTCAAAAGAAACAGGAAATGGAATTCCATTTGGACTATTTATTTTAAATGCTGCAAGTATTGCGATAGTAGCCGCTGCTGTTTCAAGGGCAGTAAGAGGAAAAAATAAATTAACAAAAAAGTAATAATAATTTATAAATAAAAAAAGAAATTATTGACATAAAAAAAACAATATAATATAATTAATGGTAATCGAATATATAAATGCAATGATTGAGAGAAGTAGGAAGAAAAATGTCTTTAAGAGAGCAGTTAATTTGCTGGGATAACTGTAGATAATTACTTTTGAACTAGCTCATGAGCAGTAAGCTTGAAATAGTAGTAGAGTTTATCGGTTTTATAATCGTTATTTTAATTAAGTATTAGTTTTGGATGGTACCGCGTAATAGCTCCAATTAGGAGTTATTACGCTTTTTGTTTTCATAAGTATTGGTGTGTGAAAGATTTAAATAACTTAATTAATTCTTAATTATAAAAAATTATTTAAGGGGGTTTTTTTAAGGTGTTAAATTATAAGAAGTATAAAAGATTTGAAACAGTATCACTAAAAGAAAGAACATGGCCAAATAAGCAAATAACTAAGGCTCCAATATGGTGCTCAGTAGATTTAAGAGATGGTAATCAAGCACTTATTAATCCTATGACTGTAGATGAAAAACTTGAAATGTTTAATTTATTAATAGAACTTGGTTTTAAGGAAATTGAAATAGGATTTCCATCAGCATCACAAATTGAATATGATTTTCTAAGAAAATTAATAGATGAAAATAGAATACCAGAAGATGTAACGGTTCAGGTATTAACACAAGCAAGACCTCATTTAATAAAAAGAACATTTGAGTGTCTTAAAGGATTAAAAAAGGCAATTGTTCATATATATAATTCAACTTCAATACTTCAAAGAGATGTTGTTTTTAATATGAATAAAGATGAAATAAAAAAGATAGCAGTAGATGGAACAAAACTTGTAAAAGAATATGCAAAGGACTTTGATGGCGAAGTTTTACTTGAATATTCTCCTGAAAGCTTTACAGGTACAGAAATGGATTATGCTGTTGAAATATGTGACGCAGTACTTGATGCATGGGGTGCTACTAAGGATAATAAGGTTATAATAAATCTTCCATCAACAGTTGAAATGGATACTCCAAATGTATTTGCTGATCAAATTGAATGGTGTTCTAATCATTTTAAGGATAGGGAAAGAATAATTTTAAGTATACATCCTCATAATGATAGAGGTACTGGAGTTGCTGCAGCAGAACTTGGATTACTTGCAGGAGCTGATAGAGTTGAAGGAACATTATTTGGAAATGGCGAAAGAACAGGAAATGTTGATGTATTAAATGTTGCATATAATATGTTTGTACAAGGTGTAAATCCGGAATTAGATATTGAAAATATAGAAAAAATTATTGATGTATATGAAAGATGTTGTAAAATGCCAATTGACGATAGACATCCTTATGCTGGTAAGTTAGTATTTACTGCTTTTTCAGGTTCACACCAAGATGCTATTAATAAAGGAATGGCAAAATATAATGAACGTCATGATAACTATTGGGAAGTACCATATTTACCTGTAGATCCAAGAGACTTAGGAAGGGAATATGAAGCCCTTGTAAGAATAAATAGTCAATCTGGAAAAGGTGGTATTGCCTTTGTAATGGAAAGATATTTTGGATATAAGATGCCAAAAGCTATGCATAAAGAATTTGCTGATGTAATTCAGAAAATATCAGAAAAACAAGGGGAAGTTGCGCCTAAAACAATAATGGCTAAATTTGAGGAAGAATATTTAAATAATGTAGGACCATTTAAGTTCTTAAAGTGTAGTGTGACAGATCTTGATAATGATAATCCTAAAGAAGATACAAAGATTCTTGTAAGATTTGAATATAAGGGTGAAGAAAAGTTATTAGAAGGAAAAGGAAATGGACCTATTGATTCATTAAAGAAAGCTCTTTCAAATGCTAACATTGTTGATACAAGTATTATAGATTATACAGAGCACTCATTAGGAAAAGGTTCAGAAGCTATGGCTGCATCATATGTTCAAATGAAGAGAAATGATAATGGTAAAGAAACTTTTGGCGTTGGTGTTAATAGCAATATAACAGTTGCATCATTTAAAGCAATATTTAGTGCATTAAATAGATTATATAAATAATAAAAAAACGTAGCCAATATATTTTTAAGGGCTACGTTTTTTATAATATTTTTTTAATGTTTACTGCTTGAATTTTGCGAATTATCATTTCCGTAAGAACTATAACCATTAGAAAAAGGATCTGAATCATCATTTCCGTAAGAGCCATAACCATTAGAAAAAGGATTTGAATTACTATTTCCATAAGATCCATAATTTCCGTTATAAAAAGAATTATTTCTACTATTTGAATTTATATTAGATGAATCTACAATTTTATAAGTTTTTATAAAATTAATTACTGGAATAAAGGTAATTACAATAATTAATATACATAAAGTAGGTTTGTAATTTATTTTACCTGTATTGTTTGTAAACAAATCAAATATTTTATGCATGTTCATTCCAATGTGAATTGCAATAAGAATAAGTGATATTGTTATAAATGCAGAATGAATTGCTGTAAAAAATGTTACATTAAATAATGAATTTGTATATAATTTTCTTAAAATAATACTAGGCACAAGTTTATATTTAATTATTGATGTAGCAGCAAGTATAAGTAAGCTTATAGCTAGGCAAGTGTTTACTACATATGTTATTTTATTGTGTACATTATTGTAATAAGAATTATAATCATTTATAGGTATTTTTTTCATAAATAAATTGTCTTTATGTAAGATAATATGAATGATGGTTAGTATAAAAATGGCAATTCCTAATATTTTATTAATGGTAGGATTTGAAAAATTCATTGTAAACAACCCTAGTGTAAGTAGTATTAAAATAGAGTCTAAAGTAATTTTTATAAATTTGTTGTTCTTCATAATAAAGACACTTCCTTAATATATTTTGTGTATTGTATAAACATTAATTTATTTAATAATACAATATAAAACTTAAAAAGAACTTAAAAGGTAATAATAGTAATTAATTCATATATATTTTAATACTTAAAACAGAAAAATTAAATAGCAATATGGAAAAATTAAAAATTAGCATATAAATAATAATAAAAAATGTAAAAAAATAAAAAAGTAACTTTTATAGGATATAAAGACTTTAATAACTAGTCGAATATTGATATAATACTATTTGTGTTTAAAATATCATATTAATAGGAGGAAGAATGAATATAGAGAGTTTTTTAAACAAGGTAAATGATATATTATGGGGACCACCTTTGTTAATCTTATTAGTAGGAACAGGAATTTATTTAACAATAAGATTAAAGTTTCTTCAAGTTATAAGACTTCCATTATCACTTAAGTATGTATTTGGAAAAGATGAAGAAGCAAGTGATAGCAGTGCTAGTGGGGATGTATCAAGCTTTGGAGCTTTATGTACTGCATTATCTGCAACAATTGGTACTGGTAATATTGTTGGAGTTGCTACTGCTATGAAAACAGGAGGCCCAGGAGCTCTTCTTTGGATGTGGATTGCTGCTTTTTTTGGAATGGCTACAAAGTACGCAGAGGGAGTTTTAGCTATAAAGTATAGAGAAGTAGATGAGAATGGAAACATGGCTGGGGGACCAATGTATTATATACAAAATGGTTTAGGACTTAAATGGCTTGCAAAAATATTTGCATTATTAGGAGTAGGAGTTGCATTTTTTGGAATAGGAACTTTTAGTCAGGTTAAATCTATTTCTGATGCTGCAAAAATTACATTTTCTATTCCTATTGAAGTTACTGCAATAGTTGTTACGATTTTAGTAGCACTTATTACATTGGGCGGCATTAAAAGAATTGCAAGTGTATCAGAAAAAGTGGTTCCAATTATGGCTGGGTTATATATAATTGGTGCTTTATTAATTCTTATTTATAATTTTAAATTAATACCAGATGCTTTAAGTATTATATTTCAAAGTGCTTTTAATCCTGAAGCAGCTCTTGGAGGCGCTGCTGGTATAACTGTAAAAATTGCTATGCAAAAAGGTGTAGGTAGAGGGGTATTTTCAAATGAAGCGGGGCTTGGAAGTGCACCTATAGCAGCAGCTGCTGCAAAAACAAAGTCACCAGTTAGACAAGGACTTATATCAATGACAGGTACTTTTTTCGATACAATAATTATTTGTACAATGACAGGACTTGCCCTTATAATAACAGGGGCTTATTCATCTACTGCAGAAGGAGCTGCATTAACAACTCAAGCTTTTGAAGCAGGACTTCCTATGATGCCATTTTTAGGTAAATACATAGTAAATATAGGACTTGGATTTTTTGCTTTTACTACAATTCTTGGATGGAATTATTATGGAGAAAGATGTATTGAATACTTGTGCGGAGTTAAGTCAATTTTGATATATAGAATAGTATTTATACTTCTTGTAGCAACTGGTCCATTTTTAGAACTGAACTTAATATTTACAGTAGCTGACATTGTAAATGGTGCTATGGCAATTCCTAATTTAATTGGATTAATTGGATTAAGTGGTGTAGTAATAAAAGAAACGGAGGAATATTTTTATAAATCTAAAAATGAGAAATCATCGTAAAGGGCTTATTTCAAAAAGTAAAAGAAAGACATTATTATTTGTTTATGCAAAAAATAGTGTCTTTTTATTTTAACAATTTTACTATTAGGTAAAGTGTGATATTATATATTATGAATAAAAAATATAGGTGGTACAAGATGGTTAAATTAAAAATCAATATAAAAACTGGAATTGAGAAATTCATAATAATGATTTTAAAAATTGTTGTTTTGTCATTTTTATTTATATTTGTAGCAATGTACTTTAAACAAACAGACACTATTAATAAAAAGGAAGTAACTATTTCTAGTAATGATATAAAATATTACATGGATATTGCAGATAGTAATAGTAAGCCATTAAAACAATTGAATTGGAAAGAGATTGCAGCAGTTGAGGATGTTGTTAATAGTAAATTTGATACATATAATAAGGATTTAAGTAGTAACATAGCAAATGGATTTTATGATAATAATGGAAACTTGAAAGATTTAAAAGTAGTTATGCAAGATTTAAATTTGTCTGATAATGATATAATTAAAGCATATGAAATATTAGAGCAATTAAATAGAGAAAGTTATAGTCTTAGAACATTAAAAATAGGGAAAAACAATTCAAAGGATGATTTCATTGCTTCATTAAAAGAAGGAAGTATTGAAGATTACAAAGAATATGGTATTTTACCTTCTATATCTATTGCCCAGGCAATTTTAGAGTCAAGCTGGGGAGAATCTGAACTTGCATCTCAATATAATAATTATTATGGAATAAAAGCTGATAAAAGTTGGACTGGTGCTGTTGCTAAATTCTCAACTGGTGAAAATTATAATGATAAAATTGTAGCTAATTTTAGAGCATATAATTCCCCTGCTGAGTCAATAGCCGATTTTTGTGAATTTTTGAAAAATAATAAAAGATACAGAGAAAATGGGGTATTTAGTGCTGGAAATTATAGGGAGCAAGCTGCAGCATTGCAAAAAGCAGGATACAGTACAGCAAAGGATGAAAATGGAAATCTAATTTATGCAGATATGCTTATTGATATAATTAAGGAAAACAATTTGATGGTTATTGATGCTGAAGCTCAAAGGCAATAAAAAATTAGGCTGTTATAAGATTTTTAATATTTTATAACAGTCTTTTTTTAAAAAAAGTTTCAAAATGTTAACGTTCCCTTAAGGGCTATATGTTATAATATGTAGTATATATTAAGTTATATTTTTAAAGAAAGGGAATAATTATAATATAAATGAATTAATATTTGTTATTTATTTAAGTTAAGTAATTATGGTATAAAAGAAGGAGGAGATGTATTATGGAAAGAAGTTTAGCTTTAATAAAGCCAGATGCAGTAGAAAAAAATTTAATTGGTGAAGTAATAAAAAGGTATGAAGATAATGGACTTAAGGTGGTAGCATTAAAAATGGTAAAAATAGGACCTAAATTTGCAGGAATACATTATTCACAGCTTAAAGGAAAGCCTTTTTATCAAGAATTAATAGACTTTATTACAAGGGGACCTCTTTGTGCAATAATTTTAGAAGGAGAAAATGCTGTAGATACTATAAGATCTACTAATGGAGCCACAGATCCTTCAGAGGCAAAAGAAGGAACAATAAGACACGATTTTGGAAAAAATAAAACTGAAAACTGTGTACATGCTTCAGATTCTCTTGAATCAGCAGAGCATGAAATAGCACTTTGGTTTCCTGAGTTTTAAAAGATAGCTGTGCAAAGCACAGCTATCTTTTAAAAACTTCCAATTCTAATCCATTCATCATCATAATATTCAAGAGTTTTTTTATCAAGGTTTTTAAATATTTCACATTTATCTAATAATTCATCTGAAGGATACAATTCTTTTATATCATCCTCAAGCATTTTAAAGGTTTCTTTATTAGGTGTGTAATATCCAATGTAATCAACATTTTCTTTTGAATTTTCAGGTTCTGTTAAAAAATTAATAAATTCTTCAGCACCTTGTTTGTGTTTTGCGTTTTTGGGAATACACATGCCATCAAACCATTTATTAGAGCCAGAAGAAGGAACTACATATTTTAATGATGGATTTTCAGACATTATATAAATAGCATCTCCTGACCATACTGCACTTAAGTATGCTTCATTATTTATCATAGCATCCTTTACCTGATCAACAAACCAAGCCTTTACTATAGGCTTTTGCACAATAAGTTCATCTGCAGCTTTAGAAATTTCATTATGATTTGTTGAATTCATAGAATAACCTAATCTTTTTAAGGAAATAGCCATAGTATCTCTTACAGAATTAAACATGATAATTTCTTTATCATATTTTTGGTTCCATAATACATCAAAACTGTCTACAGGTTCATCTACATAATTAGGATTATATATAATTCCTATAGTTCCCCACATATAAGGTATTGAATATTCATTAGTAGGGTCATAATCTAAATTTTTAAATTTGTCATCAATATATTTGTAATTTGGGATATTGTTAAAATCTATTTTTTCTAACATATCTTCATTTATCATTTTTTCAATCATGTAATCAGATGGAAAAACTAAGTCATAGTTGTTGCTGCCAGCTTTCAATTTTGAATACATTATTTCATTAGTATCATATGTTGAATATTGAATTTTATATCCTGTTTCTTGTTCAAATTTAGATATTAAGTCTTCATTAATGTAATCACCACAGTTAAATACATTAATTATTTTTGATGAATTAGAGGAGTTAAAGCAGCCATTTATAGTTGCAGATAAAAGTATTAAAATAATAAAAATAGAAGAGAATCTTTTAATTCTTGTAGATAGCTTTATCATAATCATCACCTTTATTGTTGTCTTTTTTATTAACAATTAATAATAATATTAATACTGTAAAAAACATAATTGTAGAAAGAGCATTTATTTCTGGTTTTATTCCACGTTTTGCCATAGAATATATTTCAATAGATAAGTTTGTTACACCAGGGCCAGTAGTAAAAAATGAAATAACAAAATCATCAATTGACATAGTAAATGCCATTAAAAATCCTGCTATTATTCCAGGCTTAATTTGAGGAATAATAATTTTTCTTATAGCATATAATGGGGTAGCACCAAGATCTAAAGCTGCTTCAATAGTATTTTTAGGCAAACTTTTAAGCTTTGGTAGTACTGATAATATTACATAAGGTATATCAAAAGATATATGAGCAAGAAGCAAAGTATTTATTCCAAAATTCATGTTAAAAAATATGAAAAGAGACATAAGAGCAATGCCTGTTACAATATCTGGATTTAGTACAGGAAGCTCATTTATACTAAGAAGCATATTTCTATGCTTTTTATTTTTCATATTATTTATACCAATAGCTGTAAATGTACCTACAATTGTTGAAATAACAGCAGCTAAAATTGCAACTAAAAGTGTGTAGAATAATGCATTCATTATTTTTTCATCTTGAAGTAGCTGTTTATACCATTTTAAAGTAAATCCTGACCAAGATCCCATTGTTTTTGAATCATTAAAGGAGAAAACCATTAATGTTATAATTGGAGTATATAAAAATACAAAAATAATAAACAAATAAAACTTTTTTATAAATCCAGTTATTTTATTTCCCATGGACTGAAACCTCCTCTTTTTCATCATTATCGCTAAATCTATTCATAATAAGCATTGATAAAAGAATAATTATCATCATAATAATAGAAATAGCAGAACCAAAATTCCAGTTGCTCATAGTTGTAAACTGAGTTTCAATTAAGTTACCAATAAGCATATATTGTCCCCCACCTAGAAGATTTGATATTACAAAAGTTGATACAGCTGGCATAAAGACCATTGTTATTCCTGATAAAACACCAGGTAAGCTTAAAGGAAAAGTTATTTTTTTAAATATATAGTATTTATTAGCTCCAAGGTCTGAAGCTGCATTTATTAAATCTTCATTCATTTTTGTTAGTACTGTATATATAGGTAAAATCATAAAAGGTATAAAATTATATACCATACCAAGTAGTACAGCCCCATCATTATACAAAAATGAAATAGATGAAAAGCCTAATGAATTTAAAATGTTATTTACGATTCCGTTTTTGCCTAGTATAGGTAGCCATGCATATGTTCTTAATAAGAAATTCATCCACATAGGTAATATAAAAAGCATAATTAAAAAATTACGTTTTTTTTCTGGCATTTTTGCAATTAAATAAGCAATTGGATATCCTAAAATTAAGCATAGACCAGTGGAAATGGCCGCAAGTTTTAAAGACCTACCCATTATTTTTACATATTGCGGGTTTAAAAGTCTTTGATAATTTTCAAGGGAAAAAGAATAACCATTATCAGTTTTTGTGGTGAAACTAAAAAACAGTACAATAATTAATGGAATTATTATAAATAGAATACACCACAAAGCGTAAGGATATGTTAGTTTTGATTTATTTTGTTTTATCAATTTTCATTCACCTTCTTCATAATGTGAATATCTTCTGGATAAATATCAATACCAACTTGACTATTTTCTTTAAAATATTTTGTAGTGTGTATTTTCCATAAGTTATTGTGTTCTTTTACAATAATTTCATAATGAACACCCTTAAACATAGTAGAAAGTACTGTTCCTTTAATCATTCCCTTATGATAATCAACTATTTTTATATCCTCAGGTCTAATTACAACATCTATTTTTTCATTATTTTCAAAACCAAAATCAACACAATCAAATTCATGATTACAAAAAGACACTTTATAATCTTTAATCATAATTCCATCTAAAATGTTACTTTCACCAATAAAGTTTGCTACAAATGCATTAGAAGGTTCATTGTATATATCTTCTGGGGTACCAATTTGTTCTATTTTTCCTTTATTCATTACAACTATAGTGTCAGACATAGTAAGTGCTTCTTCTTGATCATGAGTTACAAAAATGAAAGTTATGCCTAGTTCCTGTTGAATCTTTTTTAATTCTATTTGCATTTCTTTTCTAAGTTTAAAGTCTAATGCACCTAGTGGTTCATCTAAAAGAAGCACTTTAGGTTCATTAACAAGGGCTCTTGCAATGGCAATTCTTTGTTGTTGACCTCCACTTAAGGATGAAATATTACGTTTTTCAAAGCTAGATAAAGAGACTAATTCTAGCATTTTTTTAACTTTTTCGTCTATTATTTTTTTTGGCATTTTTTTAATTTTCAATCCAAAGGCTATGTTTTCATATACATTCATATGTGGAAATAAAGCGTATTTTTGGAAAACTGTGTTCAATTTTCTTTTGTAAGGAGGCGTATTTGTAATATTTTCTCCATTAAAAAAAACAGATCCACTATCTGCATTTTCAAAACCAGAAATTATTTTTAGTGTGGTAGTTTTTCCACAACCAGATGGTCCAAGTAGTGTTAAAAATTCATTTTCTTTTATCGATAAATTAAAATTATCTAATATTATATTGTTATTATATTTTTTTGAAATTGCTTTTAATTCTATAATGTTTTTTTCCATAATTTATACCTCAATATTTATTTAAAATGATGGTGGAGTTGATACCCATAGAACCTCTGAAGAAGACTTGCTATCATTTTTAATATAATGTGTTTTTGACGGTTTATAATAAAAGCTTTCTCCTTTTTTTAAAATATATTTTTCATTTCCGTAGTAAAGTGAAATTTTACCTTTTAAAACATATCCAAATTCTTCGCCTTCATGGGCATCATGTATATCATAAATCCCTCCAGGATTAAGCTTTAATATGATAGGTTCCATTATATTTTTTTGAGCATTTGGTATAAGCCACTTTATAATATAATTTGAATCATGATTTTCTTTTTCAAACATATCATTAGATGAAAATGTTATTTGCTCTTCATCTTTTTCATTAAAAAATAATTGTAATGAAGTTCCTAGTGTTTCTAAAATGTCGATTAATGTCGCTATAGAAGGAGAAGTTATGTTATTTTCCACTTGAGAAATAAAGCCTTTAGACAATTCACATCTATTTGCAAGTTCCTCTTGAGTTAAATTTTTTTGAATTCTTAAATTCTTGATTTTTTCGCCAATATCCATTATATCACCTTAATATTTATTAGTATGAAATCCAAAAATAATACATTTTTTTTTATTATACTAAACAAAAAGTTTAAAATTACTAAACAATATTATATATCATGTACAAAAAAAATCAATAAAATATTACAAAATTTTTGCTTACTATATAAGTTAATTTTAATATTTTAATAAAATATAAATGAAAATACTTTAAAATCGTTTAAATGTAGTGTAAAATTAAAATGTGTATTTTTGATTAATGACAATAGGGAGGACATATGAATAGTAAAAAAGCTAAATTTATACTTTCTGCTATTATAGTTATAATGTGTCTAGTTATAGGTATAGTTATATATGTGTATAAATCTAACAGTGAAATTTTAGCAGCAAAGAAATTTTTAAAAGAACTTAATGAAAACAATATGATTACAATAGAGGAAAACATAGATAAAATAAAATATCATAGTGTAAAAAAAACAGATGGAATAAATGTAAAGGCATACTATAAAATTAATGCTAATAATTATGACATAGAGGTAGATACTGATGACAATGTAATTGGATTTAAAAACAGAGAAGCAAAATCCATTAATGAAAAGATTAGTATAAACGATGCTAAATATGTAGCTGAAAAATATGTAAAAACAATTCTTAATGAAGATGTATTTTTTAAGGAAGCTCCAGTTTTAGATGAAAGTGTACCATATTATACTTTTATTTTTACTAAATATTTAAATGGTTATCCTTTTTATAGTGATGAAATAATTATAAATATAGATAAAAGCAAAGGAAGTCTTGATGGATATTCAAATTATTCAATTCAAAGAAGTCCTAAGGACGTATGTATAAATATATCAAGAGAAGAAGCAAAAAAAATAGCAATAGATCAATTTAATAGCACAAATTCTATAGATAATTCTTATGTACAAGATGAAACATTTAAAGCTTATGCTGTAAATAAAGATAAGACAGAATCGGAATTATGTTACATTGTAACTGTAATAGCAAAAAATGCAGATGAAAATGAAATTAAGAATAAATACTTTATTTCAACTGAAAGTGGCCAAATAATAAACAATTCAAAAGATACAATTACAACTACATCATATTAAAATGCATAAAAAAATCCTGCATGATTAATTTCAACATGCAGGATTTTTTTTAATGTTTATTTGTAGTGTTTGGATTATTATTTGGTATATTGTTATCATCAGGATTATTATTGTTATTATTTTCATTAGCATTGTTGTTGTTTTGGTTGTTATTATGTTCAGTGGAGTTGGTATTATTTTCAATATTATTATTTTGATTGTTGTTTGTATTTGTTTCAGTATTTTGATTATTATCTTGATCCTGATTTTCTTGTTTTTGAACATCTTGATTCTGTGTGGTATTTTCATTTCTAGAATTACTATTTTGACCATATGAACTATATCCACCAGAACCACAGTAAGAAGTAGGTTCTGTTCCTGGAACAAAATATTCAACTTTTGTAGGGCAGCCACTTGTAGGTAATTTGCCAGAATCTGTACAAATAGTACATTCAACTAATTCTGATGGTTTTTGAACATCAGTTTTATCATTGTCAGGGTACCCATTATGAGCTATTTTCATTATTTGAGCCCAAACATAAGCAGCAGTATTTGAATCATTGTCATACATACTATAGTTGTTGTCATAACCAAGCCAAACAGAAGCTGAAAGGTAAGGAGTTAAACCTGTAAACCATAAATCTTTACATTCTTCTGTTGTTCCTGTCTTACCTGCAGTTGGAATATTTCCAAATTGTGCATTGTAACCTGTAAATTCTCGTGATCCTTTTAACATATCATACATAATATATGCTGTTGAAGGTGTGAAAATTTGTTCTTGTGTATGTGGTGCTTCTAATATTGTTTTACCAGTTGAATCTTTAACTGATGAATATAATTTTGGAGTAGTATATACACCATTGTTTCCAAAAGTTCCATAAGCAGCAGCCATAATATAGGTATTAGTACCATCATTTACAGTATTATTATCGGCATCAGTGGAATTTACGGCAAATTGCCCAAGAGCTAAATACTGATACGCTTCTGCTTGCTTTGTGGTATTACTGTATTTTATGCCAAATTTTTCGCCATAGTAAAGTCCTGTATCCTTTCCAATTTTATTTACAACTCTTGATGCAACTGCATTTTTTGATTCTCTAAGTCCTTCACGTAGGGATATAGGACCAAGGAAAGAACCTTTGTTTATTGATGGAATATCATCACCTGGTGAATCATCAATAATTGATGCTGCTGTTAAAGTTTTTTCATTAATAGCTGGTCCATAAGCAGTAATAGGTTTAGTTGTTGAACCTGGAGATCTTCTTTGGTAGTATGCTCTATTATATCCTTTAGCAACTTCATTTCCACGTCCACCAACCATAGCTAGTACTTCGCCAGTTTTATAATTTACTACAGTTGCTGAAGCTTGAAATTCATAAGATTCTGTATTTTGCTTATAGGAATCTGGATTTACATAATTACCGTTATTTGTATAACCGTTAACTTTAGTATTATTTAAAATTTCTTGAGTAGCATCTTGAAGGCTTCTATCCATATTTGTATACACTTGAAGTCCACCATTTGCAAATAATTTAGTGATTTCTTCATCTGTATACTTATATTTTGCTTTTAAATCTTCTCTTACTTGTTCAAGGGCTGGATCAATATAGCATTCATAGTCAAGAGAATAATCAACTTGAGCTTGATCATAATTAAATTGTAATTTTCCAGCATTTAAATCTGCAATAGCTGTATTATATTCTTCATCAGTTATTTTTCCCAGTTCCTTCATTTTTCCTAAAACAGTTTTTGTTCTATTTAAATAAGGTGTTGGGTCTTTTTTATTTTTTTCAATAAAAGCATTATAAGTAGTAGGTGCTTGTGTAACTCCAGCAAGGTAAGCACATTCAATTAAATTTAACTGTGATGCACTTTTATTAAAGTAATATTTAGCACCTTCTTCAACTCCAAAATATATTCCTCCAACAGGTATAGTATTTAGATATTGTGTTAATATTTGATCCTTTGAAAGCTGTGTTTCAAGATTAGTTGCAAGCCATATTTCTTTGATTTTTCTTTCTAATTTGCTACTTTCATTTGAAAGAGTAGTATTTTTTAGAAGCTGCTGAGTAATTGTAGAACCACCATGAAAGCTATTTTGTTTTTTAAATATTTTTTTTATATCTGTAACAAATGATCCTAAAATTCTTCTAGGGTCAATTCCCTTATGGTCATAAAATCTTTGGTCTTCTATTGAAACATAAGCATCTTTAAGGTGCTGAGGCATCTGATCAAAACTTATTACTGTTCTAGATATTTCTGAATGAATAGTATCTATATATTGGCTATCCTTATCATATAGGGATGAAGGTTCACTTAATCTTAATACAGTTTCAACATCAAGGGGAGGAGTGCTTTTTATTATAGCAAAAACATAGCCTCCTCCAATTACTGTAACTGCTAAGAATAAAATTAATAGTGTTAAAAAAGACCATTTAAATATTCTTCCAATAAGGCTTTTTTTCTTTTGTGCTTTTTTATATTTTTTTACATTCTTCTTGTAATTTTTAACGTTTTTGTTTGTTGTTTTTCTAGCTGCATTTTGAGGGTATTTAACTGGCCTTCTTGGTTTATTATTCTTTGTGGGCATTGGTACCTCCTGATATTTATATTTATCTTTAATGATAATAATTATTGTCATAGATTACTATGATAATAATTATGTATATAATTTTAAAATATATATGTCTAATTCATTATTATAAGAAAATACTTATAATATATATTACTATAATAATTTATATTAATAAATAATCATAGTAAAAATAATAATATTATTTAGTATTATAGCATAATTATAATATTATTGAATCAATAACTCAACAAAAAAGGTGAAAAATGGAATATTATACCAATTCAAAAAATTATAAATTTAAACATGGAACTTTTGTGATAATAGTTGTTTTCACAATTTTAATTTTTATTAATTTTCTTCTTTATCTTTTTGATAGAAAAGTATATCCAGCAGTGCTAGAAATGTCGAAATCTAAAGTATCAGCTAAAACTGTTAGTACTATAAGTGAAACTGCTATTGATTTATTTAATAATGAATTTAATTATGATGAAATGATAATAATAGATAGGGATAGTAACAATAATATTAATCTTATTAGAACAAACAACATAAAGCTTAATTATTTAGCTTCAAAATTAAATATAGAGTGTAACAAGAAACTACAAGATATAGGAAAAGTAGGGATTGCTATTCCTCTTACATGGATTACAGAAAACAAAGCATTTTATAATTTAGGACCCAAAATAAATATAAAGATAGAACCAATAGGCAATATGAATATTGAATATGAATCCCATTTTGAAAGTGCAGGTATAAATCAAACAAGACACACAATAAATCTTATAGTAATATGTAATGTAAAAATAGTAATGCCTCTTAAAAGTGAAGAGATGGAAGTTAAAACACAAATACCAGTAGCAGAAACAATAATAGTTGGAAAAATTCCAGACACGTCTATCAATTTAAATAATTAAAAATATTATAATAAAGTGTAGTAAATGTTGCTAAAGTTAATGTAGTTGTATAAAATTACATATATAATTATGAATTAAAATAATGAAAATAGATTTCTATGCATAAGGAGAGGACTTTATGATAAACGGTAATATAGATGGAATAAAAAAGTGCTTTATTGAGGCACTAGATGAAATATATAAAATAAGAACAAATAAAGATGAATTAGCATCAAGGGATATTATTAATATAATTACAAGAGTATCAAGTGATATACAAAAGGAAGTAAGTGTTGCCATTGATAGGAAAGGTAAAGTTACTTCTGTTTCAATTGGTGATTCAACATCAGTAGAACTTCCTATACTAGATGTAAGAGAACAAAGATTATCTGGTATTAGGATAATACATACTCATCCAAATGGATATTCTAATCTTTCAGCCATGGACCTATCTGCATTATTGAAGCTTAAACTTGATGCAATAGTAGCAGTAGGAATATACGAAGGAAAAATAATAGATATTTCTATAGGTACATTAATGGTTAGTAATAATGTACTTATTACAGAAGAAAGTTCTAAAATGTCATTAGATAAAATGATGTCTATTAATTTTTTAGAAAAGGTATCGTTTATAGATACCTTAATAAAAAATAATGATGTAATTGAAGATACATCTGAAAAAGCTATACTTGTAGGCTCTGACACAAAGGAAAGTTTAGAAGAACTTGAAGAACTTGCAAAAGCATGCAATATCCCTGTACTAGAAAAAGTATATCAAAGTAGAAGCAAAATAGATCCAGCATTTTTTATTGGAAAAGGGAAAGTATTACAAATTGCAGCTCTTAGACAAACTGAAAAGGCAAACTTAATAATTTTTGATGATGAACTTTCAGGTTCACAGGTTAGAAATTTAGAAAATGCTATAGGAGCAAAAGTAATAGATAGAACTACTCTTATCCTTGAAATATTTGCAAAGAGAGCAAAATCTAGAGAAGCTAAAATACAAGTAGAACTTGCTCAGCTTAAATATAGAAAAAGCAGGCTTCAAGGTCTTGGACTTGTACTTTCAAGGACAGGTGGAGGAATTGGAACTAAGGGACCAGGAGAAAAGAAACTTGAAACAGATAGAAGAAGAATTGATGATAATATTTATGATTTAAATAAGGAATTAAAAAAGATAAAAAAAATAAGAGAAGTTCAGAGGGGAAAGAGAACAAAAAGTAATATTCCAAGGGTCGCACTAGTTGGTTATACAAATGCAGGAAAATCAACTCTTAGAAATACATTATGTGATGTTGTTCCTAGTGATTTATCACAAGGAAAGGAAAAGGTATTTGAAGCAGATATGCTTTTTGCAACTCTTGATATTACTACAAGGGCTATTAAATTAAAAAGTAAAGGAGTTGCAACAGTTACAGATACAGTAGGATTTGTAAGAAAATTGCCTCATGATCTTGTAGAAGCATTTAAATCAACATTAGAAGAAGTTGTTGAGGCTGACCTTTTATGCCATGTAGTAGATGCATCATCAGAAGATTCAATAGATCAAATTAGAGCTGTTAATACTGTATTAGAAGAAATAGGTGCAAAAGACAAGGAAACACTTCTTGTATTAAACAAAATTGATAAAGCCTCTAATGATCAATTACAAAATATAAAAGATGCAGCAAATGATGAAAAAATAATAGAAATATCAGCTAAACAAAAATTAAACTTAAATGAATTATTAGAAATAATAGAAGAAAATCTTCCATATAAATTTATTAAAGGTAAATTTTTGGTTCCATATACAAATGGTGATATTGTATCATTATTTCATAGGAATGGAAGAGTTATATCAGAAGAATATAGAGATAATGGAACATTTATTGAAGTTGAATTAGATGAAGAAAATTACAATAGAGCAAAACAATATTTAATAGAATAATATAAGCAAAATACTATGGAGAGGCAATAATATTTAGAAGGGAGTTAAACTTATGACCTACACAACTATAAGAAATTTTGGTGAAGATTCCTTTGAAGAGAAAAAATCTGAATTTATTGGTTATGCCAAAAGAGTAGAAAGTGAAGAAGAAGCAAAGGAATTTATTACACAAATTAAGGACAAGCACAAACAAGCAAGGCATAATTGTTATGCTTATGTAATAGGAGAAAATATGGGAATTCAGCGCTATTCTGATGATGGAGAGCCTCAAGGTACAGCTGGAATACCAATACTTGAAGTAATGAAAAAAAGTGATATAACAGATTGTGCTATAGTTGTAACAAGATATTTTGGCGGAATACTACTTGGAACAGGCGGTCTTACAAGAGCTTATAAAAAAGGTGCATCTATGGCAGTTAAAAAAGCTGGTATAGTAGAAAAAGTAACTGGTGTAGTCTTAAATATAAAAATCGATTACGATCTTTTAGGAAAAATTCAATATCTTTGTGCTAATAATAATTGGTTTATGGAAAATGAAGAGTATTCAGATAAAGTATCCTTTAAAATAATAGTAGAAAAGAGTTCTTTAGATTATATACAAAAAGAAATAATAAATGCTACTAATGGAAAGGCAGAAATAAACAAAGATGAGGAAGATATTTATTTTAAGGAGAACAATAGATTATTTAAAGAAATTGATTAAATAGAAGGCTATCTTAAAACAGCCTTCTTATTTTTTTGCTTTTCTATATCCAGCAGCAATTGCTTCATCTTCTGAATTGAAGTTTACAAGATATTTTGAATCTGCCATATTATCATAATCCTTTTGACCAGGGCAGTGATATATTTTTGATTTTGAATTTCCTCTAATAACTTGTCCATTGGTTGAAGGGTTGTTATTTGAATTATTATTAGAATTGCTAGAGGAATCATCAGTTGAAAGACAACTATTTCCATTAGCATAATCTATAGTAATTCCAGGTTGTATATTGTATACAAAAACATTAAAGGAAATAGATGCACCTTTATCTTCTACAGACATTGCTTCCATTTGAACTCCCTTTGCAACTAAATTATTGCCGTCAAATATTGGGGTTACTCTATATAATACATGATTATTTGTTTCCTTTATGTAATCTGCTACCATATTTTCAAAGGGAAGCATTCCAATAACATTAAAATATCTTGTACCAGTAATTAAATTTTTTTCATTAGCATTTTCACCAGTTAATTGATATCCAATAAGATGACATCTATTATATAAGTATTTTCCATCAACATTATCATATTTTACTGTTTGCCAACCACTTGGTTTAACTTGTCCGATTTTGCCACGTTCTTCTGTTGGCATTAAGTCTTTTGAAATATTAGCAAAGGCTACACCACATCTTCCAAGAGAATCTAGTTCACTATATGATTCAAAGGAATTAGTATTTAAATCAGAATCAGAAAATTGAGGTTTATTGTTATTTATTTCAATGTAGCTGTTTCCTGAATAATTAGGAATATTTGAGGCTTCAATAGAATTATTAGTATTAGTATTTTTTGAAGAATCAGTATCTTTATTGGAGGCTTCTTCTTTTGAAGCATATGTATTGTTCTTAGGAGCATTGTTACAACCAATATAAGTATTACTTAATAGGAAAAATCCAAGAATTACAATTAGTAATTTGGTAAACTTATTTTTCATTATTATTCCTCCTGTATATGTTTTTTGTTATTTTATCATGAGAATTACCTTTTAAATTTTCTGATTTTATTAGTGTCCAATTATTATCTTTAATATTTATCTCAAACTTAAAATCAGATGGATAATCTCTGTTCCAATTATAAATAATTATTGTGTCTATTTTATTTTTATAAGTAGCTAAGGTTAAATTTTCCACTAAACAAAAATCATCATAGCTGCATTTGTCTAGAAAATCATCACATACAATAATATTTTTACATTTTTCATCTTTATATAAGCTATAAGAATATTCATTCATATAAAGTTTTTTGTCCTTAGTAACCTTTATAATATCATCAATTAAAATTTTATCCTGACTTTGTCTTCTGTTATTAAACATCATTCCATTATTTTTATCAATGCAAACTATAATTTTCAATAAAAAAACCTCCTTTATTAATAATTATATATTAAATAATTAATGCAATCTATATAATAAGTTAACCCCCCCTAGGGCTTGTTCAATTTATTTTAGTGTTTTACCATTATTGTAAGAAATTTTTAGGAGTGATAAATTTGCATATACCAGATAATTATTTAAGTCCATCAACATGTGCAGTTATGGCAATAGCAGTAACACCAGTTTTAGTTCATTCTGTTAAGAAAGTAAAAAAGGATATACCTAGAGAAAAGATTCCTCTTTTGGGTATAGGTGCTGCTTTTTCATTTCTTTTAATGATGTTTAATGTTCCACTTCCTGGTGGTACTACAGGACATGCAGTAGGAGGTACACTTATTGCACTTTTACTAGGACCAGAGGCTGCTTTTATATCTGTATCTATTGCTTTATTTATTCAGGCACTTCTTTTTGGAGATGGAGGAATATTAGCCTTTGGAGCTAATGTTTTTAACATGGCATTTATACTACCTTTTACAGGATATTATACATGTAATTTTATAAAAAGAAAAATTAAATCTGAGTTAGGTGAAAAAATTGGAATTATAGTTGGAGCTTATGTTGGATTAAATTTAGCTTCATTAATTACTGCAATTGAATTTGGAATTCAGCCTATTCTTTTTAAGGATTCTTTTGGTAATCCTATGTATTGCCCATATGGATTGTCCATATCAATTCCAGCAATTGTACTGCCTCATTTAATACTAGCAGGAGTGGTAGAAGCAGCATTTACATTTGCAATATATAGTTTTATAAAAAGAACATCAAAAGAAATAATATATAAAGATTCTGAAGAAAAAGTAAAATATAAACCTCTATTAATACTTTTAGGAGTTTTGGTTCTCCTTACACCATTAGGACTTTTAAGTGAAGGAACAGCTTGGGGAGAATGGGGAATTGATGAAATATCAAAGGTATCAGAATCAGGTACTGAATTAGGGTTTATTCCAAAAGGTATGGAAAATGGTTTCGATTTTACTTCTTTAATGCCAGATTATGTGGTAGGTTCAATTCCGCCAGTTTTTGGATATATATTGGCGGCTATAATAGGGACTACTATACTAATTATAATATTTAAAATAATAGGTTCATTAAAAAGGGATATTAATAATGGATAAGTTAAAAGAAAAAGATAATATGCCATTATGGTTAAAAAATGAAGAGTATGAAACTAATTATGACAAGGACAGTTACATAAATAAAAGCATCTTAAGTATTTTTAAGGTGCTTTCTAAAATTAAAGGCAGTCACAACAAAAAAAAATCAGATTATAATAAAGCTTTTTATGAAATGATTTTATCATTTATTACAATAATTTTATTAAGTATTTCTAAAAACATATATTTTTCTTATACTATTATTGCTGTAATTTTAATTAAAATAGCTTTTATGGATGGAAATGATATAATAAAAACCTTTAAAGTATCTTTTACCGCAGTTCTTTTTTCAATAGTTATACTTATACCATCAATTATTATATACAAGTCATATTACAATTTTATATTAATAAATGTTAAGGTATTTTGTATTTCAACAGCAGTTTCAAGTATATCATGCAAATATTCTTTTAATGCAATAACATCAGCTTTAAAACATTTTAAATGTCCTGATTTATTTATACTTATTTTAGATATTACATTAAAATATATTGTTTTATTGGGCAATTTAAGCCTTGATATATTAAATGCATTAAAATTAAGATCTGTAGGAGTAAATAAAAGAAAAGAACAGTCATTATCTGGAATTTTAGGTGTTACTTTTATAAAATCAAAGGAAATGTCACAGGAAATGTATGAGGCTATGATATGTAGAGGTTTTACAGGTGAATATAAAATAAAAGGAAAAGGAATAATTAAAAAATATTTGTTAATATCTTTATTTTATTTATTTTTTATTGTTGCTATATTTATATATATGGAGGTTATTTTATGATTGATTTAAAAGATATATCTTATTCTTATGATGGAGTAGAAGTTTTTAAGGATATAAATATGAAAATTAATAAAGGACAATCAGTATATGTTAGTGGTCCCAATGGCTCTGGAAAATCCACTCTTTTTAAAATAATAAGTGGAATATTATATCCAAGTAAGGGAACATATACATTTAATAATGAAATTATTAATGAAAAAACTATGAAAAATCAGATATTCTCTAAAAAATTTCATAAAGAAGTGGGATTTGTTTTTCAAAATCCAGACAGCATGCTTTTTAATGGAAATGTATATGATGAAATAGCTTTTGGTCCAAGACAAATGGAACTTTCAGAAAAGGAAGTTCAAAAAAGAACTGATGATTGTTTAAAACTTTTAAAAATAGAACATTTAAAAGATAGGGCTCCATATCATCTAAGTGGTGGAGAAAAAAGAAAAGTATCTATTGCAGCAGTAATATCCTTAAATCCATCTGTTATTATTTTTGATGAACCTTTTAATGATCTTGATGATAATTCCTGTGATTTTGTACAAAATTTAATAACAAATTTAAATAACATAGGGAAAACAATAATTTTAGCAACTCATGATAAATCTATTGCAAATAGTATATGCACAAGGACTATTGTTTTATAAAAATATATCTATAGCCTTTCCAAATTCTTTTATTGATTCATTATCTCCTGATTCAATTGCATGAACAATGCAATGTTCTATATGATCTTTTAATATTATTTTTCCAGTATTATTAAGGGCAGAAATAACAGCTGCAAGTTGAATTAATACTTCACTGCAGTCACGCCCATCTTCAATCATATTTTTTACAGATTGTAAATGTCCTGAAGCACGAGCTATTCTGTTTAAAACAGCTTTTGTATTCTTGTGTATATGATTATGTTTTGTATTTAATGATTTTAAATTATTTTCTTTTGTTATTTTATCCATTTTTGTATCATCCTTTATTTTAAAATACAACATACTAATTATATATCAGATTATTGTAAATAGAAAAAAATAGTTATTTTTGTTACAAAAAGATTACATGTAATAATAAACAATTAAATATAAAAAATAAATATTTTAGAAAAATATTGACATATGCTCAAAATAAGTTACAATCAAAACATATAAAACATACTATTTATATATGAAAAATAAAGTGGTGGTGAACAAATATGATAAAAACTAATTATAGTAACCTACATAAGAATGAAAAAAGAAAGAGAATAATTAACATTATGATGATTATTATGTGTATAATTTTTTCTTTTTCATTTATGGGATGCAATAAAAGTGAAACAAGTAATAGTAAAAAAGTAAAAATTGGTTACATTCCAATAACCCATGCACTACCATTGTATGAATTACAAAAAGAAATGGGACAAGATATTGAACTTGTGAAGTTTGGTTCATGGCCTGAACTTATGGAAGCCTTAAATTCGGGAAAAATAGATGGTGCATCAGCACTTATAGAACTTGCAATGAAGGCTAAATCTTCAGGAGTTAATATTAGTGCAGTATGCTTAGGACATACTGATGGTAATGTTGTAGTTGCAAATAAAAATGAAATTGATACAGTAGAAGATTTAAAAGGAAAAACAATAGCCATTCCTAATAAACTTTCAACTCATAATATTTTAGTATATGAAATGCTTAAAGAAGCAAATATGACTTTTGATGATGTAAATATAGTAGAACTTGCACCTACTGAAATGCCAGTAGCATTATATGAAAAAAGAATAGATGCTTATTGTGTTGCAGAGCCTTTTGGCTCAAAAATGATTGTAAATACTGATCCAGTTGAGCTTGCAAAAATAATAGTAAAAGATATTAAGGCAGCTAGAGAAAAACTAGGCTGGAAGAATAATTAATGCAATTAAAACTAGGTTTCTGCCTAGTTTTTTTGTAATTTCAAGAAAAATATTGTATAATATTAATGTTTAAGTTTAAAGATATTAAGATAGGAGGAATCAACATGTCAGGACACTCAAAGTGGCATAACATTCAAGCCAAAAAAGGAAAAGCAGATGCTAAGAGAGCAAAGATATTCACAAGAATAGGTAAAGAACTTGCTATAGCTATTAAAGAAGGGGGACCAAACCCTGACAATAATGCAAAGCTTAGAGATGTTATAGCTAAAGCAAAGGCAGCTAATATGCCTAATGATAATATAAATAGAGCATTAAAAAAAGCTGAAGGAGATATGAATTCAGTAAATTATGAAACAATAGTATATGAAGGATATGGACCTAGTGGAGTTGCTGTAATTGTTGAAACTCTTACTGATAATAAAAATAGATCAGCAGGTAACGTAAGATCTGCCTTCACTAAAGGTGGCGGAAATATGGGTAACTCAGGTTGCGTAAGTTTCATGTTCCAAGAAAAAGGTGAAATTGTAATATCAAAAGAAGATAAAGACGAAGATGAAGTAATGATGATGGCTTTAGATGCTGGTGCAGAAGATTTTAATGCTGATGAAGATGAAGTATTTGTAATAACAACTACTCCAGAAGATTTTACTTCAGTATGCGAAAATCTTAAAAATCAAGGATTAGAATTCTTAGAAGCAGAAGTTAAGATGATACCAGATACATATACTGCAATTAATGAGGAAGATGCTACTAAATTCCAAAAAATGTTAGATCTTCTTGATGCAGATGATGATGTGACTGAAGTTTATCACAATGCTGAATTCCCTGAAGGATGGGAAGAATAGGGCGATTAGAGGTATTCTGAACTAGAAAAAATCATTTGATAATGATATACAAATTTATTTAAAGACACTTTCAATATTGATATACATAGTAGTCAATATTGAAGGTGTTTTTTTGTTACTGACAAATTTATGAAACTTTTAAAATTCTTTTGTGTTGCTTGTAGGAAGGGGCAGTTCCTCAGTTATCTGTTAGGTTTGCCTTTATTATCCTTATATTAGATGAAGAATGTATTGACCATTACATAGGGTATCATTATTATGATGTGACATTATTTGATGAACAATTAAAACAAAAATTTAAAAATCTAAATATGAAAGATGTAATAATTGATATGGAATAATAGCTTTAAGCTAGAGTTTTGGAAACCATTTTCTATGGAAGGGTAGGAGGTGGTTTTTGTGTTTTAAATTTAAAACTACATTCTAAACTAATTAAAGTAAAGTGTATAGATTAATTGTTAGTTTTCTTTTCAGAAAGTTTTATATCATAATATTTATTAATGGAATATTATAAAAACAAATAAAATGTTAATAAAATATTAACAAAATAAATAAAATGTAAACGATAAATAAATTGGGAATGTACATGATATATATGTATAATAAAAATGTTAGAAAAGGAGGAAAAAATATGAAAAGAAAAACAATTATAACAAAAATATCAGTTTGTATTGCTTCGCTGATGTTATTTACATGTTTACCTTCAAGGCAAGTAAAGGCTTCAGATGATGTTTTACAGGTAAAAGAAAATTCAAATGTAGATATGGTTCATGAAGATGAAGCTTCTCAAGTGCTTGCTATGGAGGAATATGCAAAAAGTAAATATGATTCATATCATTTATCAGAAGAATATCAGAATATGTTAAAGTCAGCTGATGAATATGAGTATCCATCATTTGTGGATAATAGTAATTCTAAATATTTTCCTAATATAGTAACACAAGTTGGCGGAACTTGTACGTATTATGCAAACATATACTACCTTATGACTTATGAATTCAATAGAATGAATGACACTTCAGCCAAAGAAGATAAAAATGTATGTTCGCCAAGATGGAGTTATAGCATACCAATGGCAAGTAGTGAAAATAGTTCTGAATTTAGAGGACTTAATTATGGGTTAAAGTATTATGGTACTGCTACATTAGATTATGCACCAATTAATAAAGAAGGTAACTATGATTCTGGTAATTATTATTCAAGTTATTTTCCAACTGAGGATGTTTGGAGAAATGCTTTAAAGCATAGGATAAAAGATGATTATGCTGTTTATTTAAATGATAATGAGGAGACTTATATTACTGGGCCAAAAGATGAAGATTTAAATCCTATTAAGTATGCCCTTGCAGAAGGACATGTTCTTGCTTTTGGAACAGACATAAGTAATTTTGCAGAAGAGCGTATACAAAAAAATAATGAAGTACCTGAAAATAATAAATACATAAATGATGTAATTGTAACAAAAATAATTACAAAGTATGCACCTGGACCACATGAAATGACAGTTGTTGGCTATAATGACGACATATGGTTTGATATTAATCATGATGGTAAAGTTGAAGAGTGTGAAAAAGGAGCATTTAAAATAGCTAATTCTTGGGGAACTGGTTATGGAAATGATGGATTTTATTGGGTTAGCTATGATGCTTTAAATAAAGTATCTGCAGCTAATAATAAAGATAGTATTAATTATAATAAAGATAAAACTTTATACGATCCTGAGTATAGAAGGACATTCTCTAATATTTTTATAGGTGTAATTCCTGAAAAAGAATCAGAAAGAAGAGGTATATATTTATCTTTAACACTTAATAATAAGGATGCTTCTGATGCTAAAGTAGTTTTAACAGCAAATGATGGAAGTGGAAAAAAGTTTGTTTGTGATCCTTTTTCTGGAGACGAAGGAAAGACTACTAATTATGAAGGTAATAATGGCTATTGTGATGGTACATTTGTTTATGATCTTCAAAATATTTATGGAGATGTTACTTCAGAAGATATATTAAAAAGAGGATTTAAGATAAGTGTTAGTGATCCAAGTCCAGATGATAATAATATTTTAACAGTTAAAAATATTAAGATTATTGATGATAATTCTAATAAGGAATATGATTCTTATTTAGCAAATGAAATATCATTATCAAAGGATAATCCTGAAATAACAATTTGTACTAATGAAAGCTCAGTTGAAGCTCCAACTAATTTATCATTAATAAATAATAATGGAAACATGAAATTATCATGGAATGCTTCAAAAGATGCTAAAGGTTATTTGGTTTACAAAGATGATATGTTAATTGGAAATGTACAAGATACATCATTTGATGCTATTGCACCAGAAAAAAATTCTTGTGTTTATTCTGTAAAATCATACAATTCATTAGGTGTATGTTCACAAGCTACAACATATAATTATGAATCTAATAATTCTAAAAATCTTTTAAAAATATACTATAAATCAAATGCAGATAAAGAGTATATTCATTTTAAAGTAGGAAATGATACTTGGACTGCATTGCCAGGAAAAGAAATGGAAAGATCATCTAGTAACTATGGTGATTTTGAATATACATTAGATATGTCTTCATATCCAGAGAATGCAATAGTTACAGCATGTTTTAATGATGGCAAAAATAATTGGGATAATAATAATCAGGCTAATTATGTATTTAGTAGAGGTACATATGTTATTGATAATGGAAAGGTAACAAATATTTCAGAAGGTGATTTGGTAATTAATGATATTATTTCAAGTAACGATATTATTGAACCTACAATTTCAACTAGATTAAGTACATATATTAGTAATGGATCTGGTAATTATGATGTTACATATGATATAAAGAAGCTAGGTAGTGATTCTTCAGTTACATTAAATGGAAGTAAAACAACTTCAGCATTATGGACACCTAAAGAAGAAGGAATATATAGTGTTACTACAAATGTTACAGACAAAAAAACTAATAAGTCACTTAAGAAAACTAAGAATTTTGAAGTAAAATCAAATTTACAAATAGAATCTATTTCACTTGCTGAAAATTCATTATTAAAAGTTAATTCAAGTCACTGTATAACTATTAAAGCTAATAGACCACAAAATTCAATAGATACTACTGCGACTATATATAAAGATGGAAAAGAGTACACTAGTTTATATTTTTACAATAGTAATGGACAATGCTTGTCATATTACTATCCTAGAGAGGCTGGAGACTATGTATTTGAAGCACAAGTAAAGGATAATAATAGTGGATTAATTGCAACTAAGAAAGTTAACTTTAAGGTAATTGATGCAGACATTAATATTGACAAATTTACTCTTGTTAAAAATAATGTAGAGCAAAATATATTTAATATAAAAGATTCTATTAATGCTAATATAAATATTTCAGGTGGAAGTGGACAAATTCAATATAAGTTTGGATATTATTTAAATAATGAATTTAATTTAATACAAGATTATTCTCCTAGTAGTTATATGTATTATTCACCTAAACTTGAGGGACAGTATAAATTTATTTGTTATGTAAAAGATGAAAAAGGAAATGAAGTAAGTAAAACTTGTGAAATAACTGTTAATAATGAAAAAGATGTTATCTCAGATTTTAAATGTAATCCTGGAGAAACTGTAAGTGTAGGGCAATATTGTGAATTAGAAGTTAAAACTAAATTAAACAATTATACAACAACATATTCATATTATTATATTAAAGATGGAAATAAAGTTCCAATATCTACTGGGCTGTCACATTATAGTAAGGCATGGTTTACTCCAAATGATAGTGGAGATTATATTTTAGTAGCAGAAGCTATTGATGGTGATGGTAATATAGCTACAAAAACATGCAACTTAAAAGTTGTACCAAAAGTGGAATATGAAGGATATGCCATTAGTAAAAAATCTAATATATATGTAGGAGATTATATAGTTATTACTCCTAAATTTAATAGAAATACAACATTTACTGCAACTTCTTTTGGTGGCAATCATTTAATTGGTGCGCAATATAATGATCTTTTAGTCACAGGTGATGGAAATATTATCTTTAAGCCAGATGTAGAAGGAAAATATGATATATCCATTTATTATAATAATGGTATATTAAGCAGAGATAGTGATGGTCTGGTAGAAGAAACAAGAAACGTTCATATTGATAGCTTAGTAGTAAATAGAAAACCACAGGAAAAGAAAAAAGCTGTAATATACTATAAAGGTTATGATAATCCTTATATTCATTACAAAATAGGAAATGGATCTTGGACAAATGCACCAGGAATAAAAATGACAGAATCAAAGGATCTTCAAGGATATCCTTATATGATGGAAATAGAACTAGGTAATGAAAAAAATATTACTGCATGTTTTAATAATGGTAATGGTGAATGGGATAATAATGGTGGAAATGACTATGAATTTAAGTCAGGATATTATACTTATTGTAATGGAGTAATAACAAAGATAGAGAAACCACAAAAGAATTTAGAAATAGAATCACTTACATCAAAACTTGGAAGTAGTTTTGTATCAGGAAATGAAAATATAATTACTGCTAATACTGTAAATGCAAGTGGAGAAGTTCAATATAAGTTTGACTATGTAAATCATACTACAGGTAAGTCAGGAAATTTGAGACCATATCATACAAGTAATGCATATGCAGGATATTTTGGAGAAATAGGTGATTACACAGTTACAGTTACAGCAAAGGATGAGGCTGGAAAGATAGCAACTAAGAGTATAGATTTTACAGTAAAAGAATATAAACCATTAGAAATAACTTCTGTTATATCAAGTCTTGGAGATAAAATTAAGTTAGGGCAAGAAACAGAATTTACAATAAATACTACAGGTGGAAAAGGAACAAATTATTATTACTTAGATGTTGATGGAAATAGTATTCTAAATGAATCTTTAAGCAATAAAGTAACATGGAAACCTGAAAAAGAAGGAGTATATACTATAACAGCATATGCAAGAGAATCTCAAGGTTTACCAGTAAAAGTCACAAAGACAATAACAGTAGAGAAAAAAGCAAAAAATATAATTACAATATATTATAATGGATATGATAATCCATATATTCATTATTCAATAGGTGGTAAATGGACAGAAGTACCAGGAATTAAGATGACACCTTCCATGGATATTGAAGGGTATAAATATAAAGCAGAAATAGATCTAGGAAGTGAAAAATCACTTGTTGCATGCTTTAATAATGGATATGGACAGTGGGATAGTAATGGTGGTAGAAATTATTATTTTAATGAAACTGGAACATATACTTACTCATATGGACAAATAAGAAAAATTGATTAATATATCTATATAAAAAAAGCAACTAATTTTTTACACTAAGTATTATTTTGCTTAATTAAACATTAATAAGGATTGATTTCTGTATTATACAGGAGTTAGTCCTTTTAATTTTATCCTATTTTTAGAATATATGAGTATTTATTTTTGTGGATTTTTTGGGAGATAGTTATAGATTTATGTGTTTAAGAAAAATCTTCTTTACAGAATAATATTCATGGGATATAAAACTGAATTGTAACATAACAGAACTGAAAGGTAAAAAAATTCTCATTAAATTGTATAGAAATCTACGCATTTCCCGTGTGATGAAGTAAAATAAAAGAAAAACTTTGTCTCACAGGAGGGCTTATGGGAAGGAAAGAACAAAGAATTAAAAATAAGTTAGAAAAAAATCCAATAAAAGAATGTCTGAGTATTCAAAAAAAGTTTTATCCAAGGCTATTTAATAGATTTAATGAGGTAGCCGATCCACGTGATTCAAGCTATATTGATTATTCAAATCGTGTTATGTTAGGAACAGAGCTCGATGAAGGTCTTCAAAAGAAAAATGATAATTATCTTGAAAGGTGCTATAATCGTGGAACAGCTGAGGAATATACAAGATATCACCGAAGCGTTTTAGAAGCGAAAATATATTTTGGAAATAGTCTTATAGCAAGCATAGCAACTGAACCTATTGAAAATGATGCTGAGTATTCAACAAAAAAACTTAGTGATGAGGAAATAAAACAAGATTGCGAAAGCAAAGCATTTTTACGCCTTTCACAAAAGTTAAAAAAGGCATATCCTAGACTTCCTATTTGTATACTTGCAGATGGACTTTATGTGTCTGAAAAAGTAATTAATAGATGCAAAGAATATAACTGGGACTATATAATTCGTTACAAAGAAGGCTCAGCACCAAGTATAGCACAAGAATATAATGCTAATGCTCAAAAATGCCACTATTTAATGGAACAGATAGCGGATTTTATAAAGCAGCTTTATGAATATTTTTTCTTAAATAAAAATGAAATAAAAAAGAAACAAAAAAATATATCCTCTGATTTGTTAGCTAGCATTTCCAAACAACTAACAACAGAAGATATATCAATAATTGATATGCATACCGCAGCATACAACTAACTTAACTATACCAAAGGAAGTGATGTCTGGCAAGAGTAAATTTAACTAAATAATCCACAAAAATAAAAATTGGTAATCCGAACCATATAATTGTGGATAATTTCATAAAAACATAGCAAAAATGTGAATTAAAATAAAAAAGTTAAATTTACAGAAAAAATGGTCAGATAAAAAAATTTACCTTTCAGGTCTGTCAAGAAATATCTTACATTGACATATTTTATATTAATTGATAAAATAGTGAATAATTAATGATAAAAAATTTAGTGCAACGGTGCATTCTATTTTAGGAAGGCACTGTTTTTTTGTTTTAAATATAAAGGAGGAAAATTATGGAATGTAATAAGTTATTACAGGAGGCAGCTATTTTTGAACAGGAATTGGTGCAAATGCGTAGATATCTTCACTCACATGCAGAGACTGGTTTTGATTTACCAGAAACATTAGCATTTGTGAAGGAAAAGCTTTCTAGTATGGGATATGAGACTAAAGATTGTGGAAAAGCAGGTATTGTTGCCATTGCTGGAGGTAAAAAGCCTGGGAAAGTATTTTTGTTGCGTGCTGATATGGATGCACTTCCTATGAAAGAAGAATCTGGAGAATCGTTTGCTTCAAAAAATGAAAAAATGCATGCTTGTGGTCATGATTTGCATACCTCAATGTTATTAGGTGCAGCTAAGCTCTTAAAAGCACATGAGGATGAAATCTGTGGAACTGTAAAATTAATGTTTCAGCCATCAGAAGAAACATTTGAAGGTTCTAAGAATATGATTGACGCTGGACTTTTAGAAAATCCTAAAGTTGATGCTGCACTTATGATTCATGTTATGGCTAATATCCCTTTTTCACCTGGCACAGTGGTGGTTTCTGATGGTGGCATTAGTGCACCAGCAGCAGATTATTTTACCATTTTAGTAGAAGGAAAAGGCTGTCATGGTTCTATGCCAAATAATGGGGTCGATCCAATTAATGTATCAGCTCACATAATTACAGCACTTCAGGAAATTCAAGCAAGAGAGCTGGCAATTAACGATGAAGCTGTTCTTACCATCGGTTCCATTCATGCAGGAAATGCAGGAAATGTAATTCCACAGACTGCAAAAATGTGTGGTACCATACGTACTTATGATGAAGAGACACGTGAATTTATTAAAGGTCGTATGAAGGAAATTGTGAATGGAATTGCTACAACCTTCCGTGCACAAGTTGAGGTATCTTTTGGAAATGGATGCCCTACTTTAAAAAATGACAACAGCTTATCAGAGTGTACCATAAGGTATATGAGAGAACTTCTTGGCACTTCAAAAGCCTTTACTACAGGACAGTTAAGTGCTATGTCAGGTTCTCAAAAAGTTCAAAAAACAGCTGGTTCCGAAGATTTTGCATATGTTAGTCAGGAAGTTCCATCAATTATGCTTGCATTGGCTGCAGGACAGTCACAAAAGGGTTACTGTTACTCTCAGCATCATCCTAAAGTAAGATTTGATGAGGAAGTTCTTTCAAGTGGAAGTGCTGTATATGCATATAATGCAATGCGTTGGTTAGAAGAACATCAGTAAATTACAAAATAAAAAATACAATGTAGGGGGAATGATTATGACATCCATGAAAGATATTATTTCAAGTCCGTTGTTATTAGCACTTGTAACAATTGGTTTAATTTATATTATAGGATTCTCTTTGGTCTATTTAAAAAAAGCATACAGGCACTGTTTAGAACTGGGAATTAGTAAAGAAGATGTAATGAAGGTAATTAAATCAAGTGTGGTATTTTCCATTGTACCTAGCTTATCAATAGTAGTTGGTTTATTTGCTCTTATTTCTGTATTAGGAACAGTATGGTCTTGGTGGCGTCTTTCTGTTATTGGATCCTTATCCTATGAATCCTTAATTTCAAGTAGTGTTGCTTCTGCTATTGGATTTGAATCAGCTTCAGAAATGTTACAAAATGCTACAGGAGAGCAGTTTGGCGTAATAATGATTTTAATGAGCATTGGTATGTTAAGTGGTTTCTTTATTTTAATTCCTTTTGGAAAGAAATTATCTATGAGTGTTAATAAAACCAAGGATTCAAATACTTGGAAATATGTATTAAGTGGAACATTTATGTTATGTTTGTTTGCTGTATATATTCCTGTTTTATTAATTGGTGATACTATTCAGGCTGCAGTTATGTTAACTGGTCTTGTGGTTGCCGTAGGATTAGGTGCTCTGTCTAAAAAATTGAAAATTGCATGGCTTAGCGAATTCATTATGGCATTTTCCATGATTGCAGGTATGGCTTCATCTATTTTATGGACAGCGCTATTAAAATAAAAACACAAAGGAAGGAGAATATTATTATGAAGAAAAATACACCTATGATTACTGATTCTTTTCAGATGTGGTCACACAAATGGGGACGTATAGGTACAACAATTGCTTTGATTTATATGATAATTTTACCATTTATTGTTTTGGGATATTATGATAGTATTCCAACTTTTGCACAGGTTATTAATGTATCTACCATTAGTATTCTTATGATTTATATTCCAGTAGGTTTTTCTGAGGCCATTAGTTATACACCTATCCTTGGTTCTTCCTCTTATTTAACTTTTATTACCGGAAATATTATGAACTTAAAACTTCCATGTGCTATAAATGCTATGAAGATTACAAAGAAAGAGCAAAATACTCCAGAGGGTGAAGCAATTGCCTCTGTTGCCGTGGCAGTATGCTCAATTATGACAATTATTATTCTTGCCATTGCTGCACTGCTAAGTGCATGGATTAGCCCAGTATTTGAATTACCAGCAGTTAAAACTGCATCTAATTATATTATTCCTGCATTATTTGGTTCCTTGACTCTAGGACTATTTGCTAGCACTAATTCAGGAAGCAAGGTAGTGAAAAAGGGAGTTATGGGTGTTTTGCCAGTTCTAATTATTGTTACTATTCTTTCTTTAGTTGTTAGATTCACTTCAGGAGGTTCTTTATTTGGTATGATTGGTTTCTTGATTTTATTTATGCTTCCTATTGCTATTATTTCTTCACGTATTATGTGGAAAAAGGGCATTATAGAAGTTGTGGATAAAGAAAAAACTGAATAATTTTAATTTGTTAAGTTAAAAAAATCTCCTAATAGAAAAACTGCTGAAATCCTATAGATTTCAGTGGTTTTATTTTTTTGGTACTGAAGATTTTAAAGGAATTATTAGGACAATTTATAGAAAGATAAATGGAATATTTATACAAAAAATGATACAATAATATGGAAAAAATATAAATTTGGAGTAGATGTCATCTAAATTACATATAGGTATTATTAGTGAAAGTGATTTGGAGAAGTGTAGGGGGTATTATGAAGGCATTATTGGTAATAGATATGCAAAATATTTGCGTAGGAGAAAAACATGATAAATTTTTTAAGTATGATAATAGAAAGTTAATTGAATCAGTAAATGAAGCAATAGATAATAACAAGGATAATATTATTATTTACATTAGAAATTTGATGAAAAAGAATTTAATCAGCAAATTTGCACCATTTCAAGCTTATGAGGGAATGGAAGAAGTTGAATTGGTGAAAGGACTTAATGTTGTGTCAGAGTATGTGTTTCTGTAACTGCACTTGGAGCAATTAAAAGGGGATATAAAGTAATTGTTAATACAAAAGCAATTGGAACAACTTTCTATAAGAAAAAGGACAAATATTTTAAGAAGTTAGAAAGATTGGATGCTGATTTTATATAAATTCATTAACACAATATTTATATAGGTTCCAGACATAAACTAAAGGATATTTTATAGTGCAACCTTAGGTTGCGTAGAAGTAAAAAATGCATACAAGGTTTGGTAGATAAAGAAAATGCTATGAAATATAATAATTGTATCATGACCGGCATGAATTTATATTAAGGAGTGTTTTTATGAGTTTTGGGAAAAATATACAATATTTAAGAAAATTAAGAAGTGATATGACACAAGAAAATCTTGCAGAAAAGTTAGGTGTTAGTCGTCAAACCGTATCTAAATGGGAATTAGATCAAGCACAACCTGAAATGGATAAAGCCATTGAATTATGTAAGTTATTTAGCTGTTCTCTTGATAATCTTTTTCGAAATGTATTTAATATGCATGGATATGTGGTAGCTTGGGTTTTACCAGAAGGAATAACACCAGTAGACATTGACATTTTTGAACAAAAGCAGCATAAATATGCAGTAATTCATATTGAAAATCCATTTGAGAATCCCTTTGTCATTATTCCAGGTGCTTATAAAACCTTGATGGATTATATGCGTTTGAATAACCTAGGTCATAATGAAACAGATGTTATTCCATGTTTTGAAACCAATGACGAAAGCATGGATATCTATATTGCTTGTGAATAAAATTCATTACCATGAGATATAGCTGTTTTGTAATACCAGCACTTGAATTTTATCATGGCAAGAGTCCGTTCAATACTATTCTATAGGATGAATTAAAATATGAAAAACTTTCTTTAAATATTTACTAAGGGATATAAACATTAATAAAATAGAAAAATATACAATTAATGTAAAAATAGTAAACAATTAATTAAATGTGGGCGTTTTTTGTAAAATAAAACAAATTTGCATTATAATATAATAATGTAATATAAAAATATATAGTTAAAAAATTTGCATAAACAAAGGGAGAGGATAATGGGGAAAAAATTAAAAATACTTGTTTTAACTGAAACACTAACATGTTTTGCTAGTAGCTTTGTAAGTGCATAAACAATAGCTACAGATACTACAATCGAAATTCTAGAAGCAATAATGGAGAAATAGGAGGATTTTTCAATGGACAAAAAAGCAATGTATAAGTTGAGTTATGGTCTTTTCGTTCTTACTGTAAGAGAAGGTGACAAGGACAATGGCTGTATCATTAACACAGCTATTCAGGCAGCGTCAGCTCCTAATCAGATGAGTATTTGTGTTAATAAGGCAAACTATACTCATGATATGATTATGAGAACAGGTGTATTAACTGTTTCTGTTATTAGTCAGAAGGCTACATTTGATTTGTTCAAGCATTTTGGTTTTCAAACAGGAAGAGAAGTAAACAAATTCGCAGATTTTACAGCATGTAGCAGAGGCGAGAATGGAATTTTCTATGTTACTGAAGGGACAAATGCTTACATTTCTGTAAAGGTTAACAAGACAGAGGATCTTGGCTCCCATACCATGTTTATTGGAGAAATAACTGATATGGAAGTGTTAAGCGAGGATGCATCAGCAACATATGAATACTATATGAATCATATTAAGCCTAAACCACAGGAAGTTGGTAAAACAGAGGACGGGCAGACTATCTGGAGATGTACGATTTGTGGATATGAGTACGTAGGTGAAGAACTTCCGGAGGATTTTATCTGTCCACTTTGTAAGCATCCAGCATCAGATTTTGAGAAAGTAATTAAGAAAATCAAGGAATATAACATGGCAAACAAGTACGCAGGAACAAAAACAGAAAAGAATCTTTGGGAAGCATTTGCAGGTGAATCTCAGGCAAGAAATAAGTACACATATTTTGCATCTGTGGCAAAGAAAGCTGGATATGAGCAAATAGCAGCGTTATTCTTACAGACAGCAGAGAATGAAAAGGAGCATGCAAAACTTTGGTTTAAGGCTCTTGGAGAACTAGGCGATACTGCAGAAAATCTTCTTCATGCTGCAGAAGGAGAGAATGCTGAGTGGACAGATATGTATGAAAGAATGGCAAAGGATGCCGAAGAAGAGGGCTTTACAGAATTAGCAGCACAGTTTAGAGGCGTTGCTGCAATTGAAAAGATGCATGAGGAAAGATATCGTGCACTTCTTAAAAATGTTGAGGCAATGGAAGTATTTATGAAGAGTGGCGTTACAATGTGGGAGTGCCGTAACTGCGGACATGTTGTAGTTGGACTTGAAGCTCCAGAAGAATGTCCTGTATGTCATCATCCACAGGCTTACTTTGAAGTTAGAAAAGAAAATTATTAAACGGAATGATAACGCTCTGGCTTTAAGGCTGGGGCGCTATTTTGGTGAATTTGGAACAGCTTATTATGGACATGATTACTTGGGCTGGAGTAAGGGAAAAATCCCTTGAAGAGAGAAAAATAATTAAGACAGATTTTGGAGAGGATTTGTCATGGGATTATCTCCAGCATGTTAGGAATAAAACTATTTGAAACTATTTGTGTAAAGGAATATACTAAAAGTAGCATATTGCAGAGGCCAATTACATTAATGTTAATAAGAAGGGAAATATTCAGGTTTCTATAGGGGAAGAATAGAGAATAAGAAATAATAGAGAGGGAAGGGGGGAATAACGTGAAAGCAGAAATAATAGAGGATATAAAGCAAGGTTTTGAAACAACATATATAAACGGATCACTTGCTTCAAATCTTGAGTATAAACCAAGCTTTGTATCAAATAATCCAGAAGATGGAAAGAAGGTTATTTCTTTCATTGAAGAAGAATTACTAAGATGTGAGAGATTTCAAATTAGTGTAGCTTTTATAACAATGGGAGGAATCACACCTCTTTTACAAACTTTAAAGGAGCTTGAACGAAAAGGGATACCAGGAGAAATTCTCACAACCAACTATTTGGATTTTAGTGAGCCAAGAGCATTAGCTAAGCTGAATGAGTTGAGTAATATCACTTTAAAAATGTATGATGTTGAAGCTGCAGATAATGGTTTCCATACAAAAGGATACATTTTCATGAAAGAAGAAGTTTATAGAATTATTATTGGCAGTTCAAATATGACAAGTGCGGCTCTTACAAGCAATATAGAGTGGAACACTAAAATTATATCTACCGAACAGGGCGAAGTGGCAAGTGAAATCGTAAAAGAATTCAATGATCTTTGGAATTCTGATTATGCTTTAGATTTCGAAATGTTCTATGAGATTTACAAAGCGCGATATGAGATAATCAAGCATCAGCGAGAAGAAGCAAAAAAGGATGCAATTCCTTCTTTTCAAAAATATACTTTAAAACCTAATTCTATGCAAGAAGAGTTTATAGTTAATCTTCGTAGAATAATTAAAAAGGGTGAAGAAAGAGCTTTATTAATTTCAGCTACAGGAACAGGAAAAACATATGCTTCTGCATTTGCAATGCGTGAATTAGGATTTAAGAGAGTTTTATTCATTGTTCATAGAGCTCAGTTGGCAAAACAGGCAAAGAAATCTTTTGAGAGAGTGTTTAATAACTCTGTTTCAATGGGAATCGTAGGAGATGGAAAACATGAATATGATTGTGACTTTGTATTTGCTATGGTTGAGACTCTAAATAAGGACGAGCATTTATTTAAATATGAGAAAGATGCCTTTGACTGCATTATCTTAGATGAGGCACACCATAGTCCAGCGAATACATATAAGAAAGTGATGGAATATTTTAAACCAAAGTTATTTTTAGGTATGACAGCAACTCCTGATAAGAGAGATGATCATATTGAAGGACAAAATGTTTATGAGCTTTTTCATCATCAAATAGCTCATGAGATTCGTTTGCAAAAAGCAATGGAAGATAATTTACTGTGTCCATTCCATTATTTTGGAATCAGTGATATTGCACTGTTGGATGATAAAGCTTTTAAGGGTAGAACACTTACAGAGAAAGACTTTAATCAGCTTACAAGCGACAATCGCGTGAACCATGTGATTGAACAAGCGCAGTATTATGGATACAGTGGAGATCGAGTAAAAGGGCTTATCTTCTGTAGTAGAAATAAAGAATGTGAGACTTTATCTCAGATGTTTAACGAGCGAGGATATAGAACACTTGCACTTAGTAATGAGACTCCACAGAGACTTCGAGAAACAGCATTTGAAAGATTAGCAATGAAGGAAGAAGATTCAACTGATGAGTTGCAACCTTTAGATTATATTTTCTCTGTTGATATTTTGAATGAAGGTATTGATATTGTTGAAGTGAATCAAGTTATCATGTTGCGCCCCACACAATCTCCAATTGTGTTTATACAGCAGTTAGGAAGAGGATTGCGTAAGGCTGAAGGTAAGGAGTATGTTGTTATACTAGATTTTATTGGAAATTATCACAATAACTTTATGATTCCTGTGGCATTGTCAGGAAATCGTACTTACAATGCGGATGTAATTAGGAAATACGTTATTAGTGGAAATAGTACCATCCCTGGCGCATCTACTATTCATTTTGATGAGATTTCAAAAGAGAAGATTTTTCATGCCATTGATTGCATCAAACCAAGTACATTCAAGGAGTTGATAAAGGATGGATATATTAATCTTAAAAACAGACTTGGAAGACGCCCGATGCTCATGGATTTTTATGAAAATGATGAAATAGATCCCCTTGTAATTACTAGAGAGTACAAAACTTACTATTTATTTGCAGAGCAGATGGAGAAAGCAGATAAATTGTTTAATTTAACAGACCAAGAAAAACTGACTCTCGAGTATTTATCAAAAACAATATTGAGTGGTGTTAGACCAGATGAATTAGAAATATTGAGATTGTTTTTGGAAAAGAATTGTATTACATATTCAGAAGTAATTGATAACTGCAAAAAACGCTATGGTTACCAGATAACAAATCAGAAGATTGATGCTGCTTGTGATGTTCTTAAAGGAAAATTTGTTACTAATAGTGCGGAACGAGAGAAGTTCTGTCACATTGATATATTGGAATCAGATGGGACAAGTTATCTAAAAAGGATTTTGAGCTATGCAGAACGGTTAGCTCATAATGATTTTTATGATCAAGTTCAAGACATTGTAGCTGTTGGTTTAGCTAGATATAAGGATAAATATTCAAGAACATATAGACAGGAATGTCCATTTGTTCTTTATGAAAAATATTCAAGACGAGATGTAAGTTTGCTTATGGATGCAGGTAAAGATTTATCTTCAACAATGTATGGAATGTCTCGGTTAGGTGATGATGTATTTATCTTTGTTACATATCACAAAGAAGAAAATACAGATGAAGAAAAACAATATGTTGAGGGCAAGCCAGATTATGCAGATGAATTTGTAGACAACGTTATTTTTAGATGGGATTCTCAGATTGATAAGAAACTTGATGGTGCGTATATGGACAAGGTTTTGAATGCACCTAGAAAACATCTTTTTGTTCAGAAAACAGATGTAGAAAATAATTTCTTCTATATGGGAGAGTTCGATATTGTGGATGCGTATGAGGATCAAAAGAAAAATAATAAAGGCATTTTAAAACCAATTTGTAAGTTGAAATTTAGAATGCATACTGCAGTAAGAGAAGATTTGCTTAAATATTTGCAGAGTGGAAAAACAGTGGAGAGAAAGTAATATGAAAATAGTAAGAGTAGTTGCAACGGTAATAAAGGCTGTTAACGATAGAGGAGAACCGATAATTTTTGCAACTCAGCGCGGGTATGGTGAATTCAAAGGAGGCTGGGAATTTCCTGGCGGAAAAATAGAAGATGGTGAAACACCACAGGAAGCATTAAAACGTGAAATAATCAGAACTGAAAGGTAAAAAAATTCTCATTAAATTGTATAGAAATCTACGCATTTCCCGTGTGATGAAGTAAAATAAAAGAAAAACTTTGTCTCACAGGAGGGCTTATGGGAAGGAAATAAAACAAGATTGCGAAAGCAAAGCATTTTTACGCCTTTCACAAAAGTTAAAAAAGGCATATCCTAGACTTCCTATTTGTATACTTGCAGATGGACTTTATGTGTCTGAAAAAGTAATTAATAGATGCAAAGAATATAACTGGGACTATATAATTCGTTACAAAGAAGGCTCAGCACCAAGTATAGCACAAGAATATAATGCTAATGCTCAAAAATGCCACTATTTGATGGAACAGATAGCTGATTTTATAAAGCAGCTTTATGAATATTTTTTCTTAAATAAAAATGAGATAAAAAAGAAACAAAAAAATATATCCTCTGATTTGTTAGCCAGTATTTGCAAACAACTAACAGCAGAAGATATATCAATAATTGATATGCATACCGTAGCATACAACTAACTTAACTATACCAAAGGAAGTGATGTCTGGCAAGAGTAAATTTAACTAAATAATCCACAAAAATAGAAATTGGTAATCTAAACCATACAATTGTGGATAATTTCATATAAAAAAAGTAAGACTGTGGATTAATATAGAAAAGTTAAATTTACAGAAAAAAATGGTCAGATAAAAAAATTTACCTTTCAGGTCTGTAATCATATGGTTCTGGTGGAAAGGATGTGTTTTTTATGGTATAGTGTAGTATGTGAGGTACGAAAGTACCTTGCATACGAAATGCCTATTTAATGTATTTCATATTCTATTTTGTAGGCAACAGAAAATTTGAAGTTTCTTAAGTAAATTACAACTCTACGGAGCGTAGAAACCGCTAAAACTCACCATATTCTACGTTACGTGGGTGTAAATAAACAGTGGAAATTTATACAATGAATCCAGAAAGGAGGACACGAACCTATGGACCAAATTAAGATAGGGAAATTTATTGCTGAAGAAAGAAAAGCAAAAAAATATACTCAACGGGAATTGGCAGATAAGCTTAGTATCAGCGATAAAACAATCTCAAAATGGGAAAGGGGTAATGGTTTCCCAGAAGTATCATTGTTACTTCCACTTTGCAATGAACTAGAAATTACAGTAAATGAACTTCTATCTGGTGAAAGATTGCAAGAGATGGATTATAAAAAGAAAGCGGAGGAAAATATGGTGAATTTAGTGAAAGAAGCTCAAGAGAGTAAAAAGAAGATTATAATGTCTGCAATGGTTAGTGTTTTGGTAATTGTTGCAGCAGTACCTTTATTTGTTGTTGCGGGAATGTTTGAAATGCAGGTATGGACTAGAGTGCTATTGATGGGGATAGGATTTGTAGTAATGGTAATGGGAATCGCTATTGCATGTGTATTAGACAGAGAAGCAGGAGCCTTTGAATGTCCTGAATGCAAGGAGCGATTTGTTCCTGATATGAAATCCTATGTTATGGGACCTCATACAATTACCAAAAGAAAGTTAACTTGTCCAAAATGTGGATGTACAAAATATTGCAAACATGTTTTAACCAGATAAGGTGAAAATTTCAGTCTTCCGGTGAGATTGAAAGCGCGCATGAATTGGAATTTTATTAAGGAGATACCGTATGATTTTTCATTATGCAGGAAAGTATGACGGAGATGAAAGTAAACTTCCCCAAAAAGAACATCACCCTCATGCAGTACAATTTAAGGAATTAGAAGATACAAAAAAATTGTCATTGATTGCAAATATTGGGGGTGTGTTAACAATGGTTTTACTGGCAATTCCATTCTTGTTACTTGGAATAAAATATATTCCTGATAATGCAATATGGATGATGATAGGTGGCGTTTGTGGTGGATTGTCTTTATTGCCACATGAATTGTTACATGCGATATGTTATAAAGAAGATGTTTATATGTATAATGACTTGGCGCATGGTTTGATGTTCGTGGTAGGAACAGAAGACATGAGTAAAGGACATTTTATTTTTATGTGCTTGTGTCCTAATCTTATACTTGGAATTATACCATATATTGTATTTTTGATATTTCCACATTTCGTAGGATTAGGCTTGTTTGGAATTATTTGCATTGGAATGGGATTTGGAGATTATATAAATGTTTACAACGCAATAAAGCAAATGCCCCCAAATTCTAAAACATATTTGTGTGGAATGCATTCTTATTGGTATTTGTAAGAATGCGAAACTTTCAGTTTGTAGGTTTGTTGATAGACAGGAAACATCTTGTTTTGTATGTGTTAGTAGTATCTGAAAATATACTTAAAAAAAATAAAGATTATTTACATAAGCCATTTGGACTAACCCTCCAGATGGCTATTTTTTTACCCTTTTTTGGGTAATGGATGTAGAAAGAAGGTGAGAAAATTGAAAATCAAAAGTAAGCGTCAAAAATTTCACGTATTTTAACTATAAATATCTGATGATAAAATAAACTCAGATAGTAAAAATGCTTACTGTCTGAGTTACAATTTAATATTTATTTTGAAGA